>JAPKDN010000062.1 GCA_028822575.1 Alphaproteobacteria bacterium
CGAGTATACGGCGCTGGTCGAGACCGCGATCGACGCTGCGGCGGGCCGTGTCCCGGTCATTGCCGGCATTATCACCGACAGTACCCGCGAAGCGATTAAACGCGGCAAGGCGGTCGCCGGCATGGGCGCGGCGGCCCTGCAGGTCACCCCGGTACATTATCTGTTCCGCCCAGACGACGAGGCGATGATCGAACATTTTCGGGTTATGGCCGAGGAGACCGGAGTGCCGATCATCATCTACAACGTGGTGCCATGGACCTATCTTTCACCCGCCCTGTTGCTCCGGATCATGAGGGAAGTTCCCGGCGTGATCGGCGTCAAACAAAGCGCTGGCGACCTCAAACTGATGGCCGACCTGGTGATGGACGCGCGGCCAGAGGACCACATCTTCAGCGCCGTTGACGCACTGATGTATCCTTCATACTCCCTCGGCTGCCGAGGCTCCATCGCCGCTATTCTTAGCGCGGCGCCACATGCCAGCGTTGAGCTCTGGGACGCAGTTCATGCCGGCGATCATCCCCGTGCCCTTGATCTGCACACCCGCTTGCTGCGCCTTTGGAACGCCATGGTTTCCGACAATCTGCCGGCCTGCACCAAATACGCGCAGATACTTCAAGGCTGCCCGGCGGGCCGACCGCGCGCGCCAATGTCCGAGGCCTCGAACGAGCAAAAAGCCGCGATCGGCGAGGCGCTGGTCGGGTTGAGTGTTCAATTACAAGCGGCGGTGTAGAAGCGACTGTCGCCAGAACGACGAAGCCTGTTTCGAGCCCCTACCCGATCGTATATTCCGCCAGGAAGTCGTCCTTGAACACTAATCCATGCCCCGGACGCTCCGGCGCGGTGTAGACACCGGCCACAGGCAGAACCGGCTCCACCCAGGCGTCATCCATCCAGTTCACGTATTCCAGGATCAATCCGTTCGGGATCGACGCCATCAGTTGCACCATCAGTTCCGGGAATAAATGCGGTGCGATGGTCATGCCGTGAGTATCCGCCACTGTCGCGATCTTTCGGAGCTCGGTCAGACCGCCCCGCATCACATCGGGCTGAAGGATTGGCAGCCGAGAGTGCTCAAAAAACGGCCGCATATCGAAGCGGGTAAAGTGAGTCTCGCCACCAACGACGCGCAGATCCAAGGTTTCGGCGATCCGGGCATAACCCGCGAAATCCTCGCAAACGACCGGCTCTTCCAGCCAATAGAGATCATAGTCCTGAAACTTGCGACCCGTGATGATCGCCTGATCTGCCGTCCAGCCCATGTTCACGTCGATCATGATGTCGATCTCGGGCCCAAGCGCGTCCCGCATCATCGCGACGTTCCTTACATCCTGATGGCGGTCGAACAAGATACCGGCCTGCATTTTGATCGAGGTAAAACCCTGCTCGACATAGCGTTTGGCCCGATCGACCATTCCTTCTGGACCGTACCCACGCCAGCAACCGCTACCATAAGCCGGGACCTGGTCATTGCAATGACCCCAAAGACGATGCAAGGGCAAGCTGGTTCGCTTGCCCAGCGCGTCCCAAAGCGCGATATCGATCACCGACTGGGCCATCACTGTGACGCCCATCCGACCGATCCAGTAATTTGCCTTCCAGAGATGCTGCCAAATTCCCTCAATATCAGTGGCGTCACGGCCGATAAGCTGGGGGATCACCAACTCGTCAAGGCACGCCCGCACCGTAGGCACACCAGCGCGCAAAAGGATCAGATAACCCATGCCGACGATACCGGACTGGGTTTCAATCTCGCAGACCAGGATGTCCCGCGCTTCGGGCACCACGGGACCGAACACCGGCGGTTCCACCCAGGGAGCGCGAACATGCCGGGTGCGAATTTCCTTGATAATCATAGAGACCTCCCTTGCTGACCGCCGCAAGCTTAGAGACTGACGCGGCGGCGCTCACGTTGAATCGTCAGCACGCTCTTGATGGCGTCGAAATCAAATACCGCAGCGGGCCCATCAGACAGTGGAATACCTCGTCGGTGTTGGTAAAGTCTGGGTGAGCTAGATGAGCCGGAGCCGTCGTAATGAATATTGCCGCCACCCTCGCCAAGATCGCTCTGACCTATGGGGATAGACCCGCGGTTTCCAAGGGAACCAAGGTCGTCTGGAACTATGGCCAATTGGCGAGCCGTGTTGCTCGGCTGGCGACGGCGATGCGCGGTTCGCTCGGTCTGGAACCCGGCGACCGGGTCGCGCTGATCATGAAGAACTGTGTCGAGGATATCGAAGTCATGTATGCCTGCTGGCACGCGGGACTGGCGGCGGTGCCAGTCAATGCCAAGCTGCACCCTCGCGAATTCGGCTTTATCCTCCAAAACAGTGGCACCCGAGCCTGTTTCATCACATCGGACCTAGCCGAGGCCGTTGCCGACGGCTGCAAGGACGCGCCAGATATTAAACACCTCATCAAGGTCTCCAGCCCGGAATACGAAGCGCTATTCTCCGGCGACGAAATGGAAATGGCCGAGGTCGCGCCAACGGAACTTGGCTGGCTTTTCTATACCTCCGGAACCACCGGTCGGCCCAAGGGCGCGATGCTAAGTCACCGCAATCTGCACTCCATGACCATGAACTATCTTGTCGACGTAGACGTGATCGAGCCAGGGGACTGCATGATTCACGCGGCGCCCATGAGCCATGGTTCCGGCCTCTACGCCCTGCCCCATGTCGCGCGGGGCGCGAACAATGTCATCCCCGGGAGTGGCGCCTTCGATGTGGCGGAGACATTGGAGTTGATCCAACATTGGCCAGGCTGCACGTTCTTCTTCGCGCCAACCATGGTCACCCGGTTGATAAACTCACCCAACGTCAGCGACACCGATACCCGCAATCTGAAGACCATCGTCTATGGCGGCGCACCGATGTACCTATCCGATACACTGAAGGCGCTGGGCCTGCTGGGACCTAAATTGGTGCAGATTTATGGCCAGGGCGAGTCGCCGATGACCATCACCGGATTGCCCAAACGGATCTTCCTGGACACGACTCACCCGCGCTATCAGGAGCGACTGGCCTCCGCCGGGATTGCCCGCACCGATGTCCAAATCTGTATCCGTGACGAAGCGGGCACAAGACTTGCGGTCGATGAGGTGGGTGAAATCACCGTGCGCGGCGACGTGATAATGACCGGTTACTGGGCCAATCCAGAGGCGACGGCGAGTTCAATCCGGGATGGTTGGTTGTGGACGGGTGATGTTGGCGCGATTGACGCCGAGGGGTTCCTGACCCTTAAGGATCGTTCGAAGGACATGATTATTTCCGGCGGAACCAACATTTATCCGCGCGAAGTCGAGGAAGTACTGCTCAAGCACCCGGCGATTTATGAGTGCGCGGTGGTTGGCCGCCCCCACCCCGATTGGGGCGAGGAAGTGGTGGCCTTCATCGTGCCGCATCCAGGCCGGCAAGTCGGCACCGCGGCACTTGATCAGCTTTGCCTGGAGAACATCGCACGGTTTAAGCGGCCAAAGGAGTATCGCTTTGTGGAAACGTTGGCGAAGAACAACTACGGCAAGATCCTAAAGACCGAGCTCAGAGAATTGTTCGAAGCAGAAAAAATCGGCTGACTACGCCGCCGCGATCATATCGAGATAACTCAAAAGCGCCGCCTGATAGGGTGCGATGTTCTTGTAACGCCGGGTACCTTCGGGCAGTTCCCTGACCGCGGCGGCAATACCCGCGGCAGCTTGCGGATGAACGGTCAACGTTGAAACCGGGTCCACAGAAGTCTTGATCGTGAAAAGAATCCATCCGGTGTCAGGCAGGCGTCGTAACGTTTGCCGCTCGCATCTGACGAAAAGCCGTTCTCCGGCGTTCTCCCTGCTAATCGCCTCGTCGGCAGCGACCTCCTGGCGGCGGACGGGTTGGAAAAGCGTTGGATCATCATTGACCGACCAATTTAACCGCCAGACTGGGCGGTCCACGTGCAGATGGTCGAAAAATCGGTCCACGGGACGGGCAAGTTTATCGTGAAACCCTGGAACCGGGTCATGGATCGCCGCCATGGGATGTCCCATTTTATCGGCAAGGAGCCAGCGCGAGGGAAAGCACAGAGACGCGGCCTCAAGGGTGTAACCGTTGCCCCCAGGTGCCATCAGGCAAAAATCCTCTTGAACCAGCCGCCCCGCGAGATCGATCGCCGAGCCTGACCATTCATCGAGGCGATAGCTACGACCGGTCGGACCAACAGTTAACGCGTTCCCTTCAACCAGCACCAAGTCCGGATGGTGTTGGTTCATGTGCGTGACCAGCAAATCCAGAACCTCACGTTGCGCCGTCTCGCTTCCCGGACGAGTATCGACGACATCGCCATGCCGCTTGGCCAGGAGCTGATCTTTTTCCATTAATTCGTCGCGGAAAGCCTCGTCTGGCTCGATCCATTGATCCAAATCAAGCGCGACCAACCCCATGGCCAGGCGAAATTTGCCGGACGTATAAGGCAAATATCGGGGTTGACGTGTGGGTGTCTGTTCCAAGATCCGCCATCTCCTCGTCGAGATTGAGCCGAGGCCGCGCGTTATTTCCAGTTCCGCGACGCCGTCTTAGCTTGCTCTTCTTGCACCGCCGACAGCAGCGGTTTCAGAGCCTTGATGTAATCCAAGGCACCATCAACATTCGCCGCGTTGGCCAGGATTGTCCATTTCAAGGCTTCAATAAAATCCGCGTCCTCGCCGCGCGTATTCAAGACCGCAAGATGAAGGAACGAGATATCTATACCGCCGCGCGCGGCACTTTCGAATAAATTTCTGGCCTGCGCCAAGTCCACAGGGCCGCCCGAACCGTCCTGAAGCATTACGGCAAAATTGTATTGCGCCTCGACAACACCCTGCTCGGCGGCGAGCGCATATAAGCGGCGTGCTTCGGCTAGATCCTCCGGACCACCCCGCCCAGTTTGCAACATCGTAGCTTGCTTGTACCCCGCCAAAGCGTGACCAGCCTCCGCCGCGCGTTTAAACCACGCGCGCGCCGCGCCAAGGTCTCGCATGCCCTGAGCCCCCTCCTGAAAAGCCAGACCAAGATAGAATGCCGCCTTTGGGTCTCCCTCTTCGGCGCCAGCGCGGTACCAATCCATGGCTTCAGTATAGGAGCGCGGCACGCTATCCTCGAACGCAAGCGCACGGCCTGCCGGGGCGGTTATCGACAAAGCGAGCAGCATCGCTAGGATTATGGTAAGTCGACGCAAAAGTTGGGCCTATCAAAGAGCGGAAATCATTAGGGCCTGAGCGGCCCAGTGCCGGACGTGGACCGCGGAGCTGGCCCGTCATACCCGACCAATCGATTGGCCTCCTGACCCTCCAAGGGTTGGGCAAAGCAATTCACCTTGCCAATGGTCCGATAACAATAACGAGATTCGACGGCCACAATCTTCTTTGGCTGCACTTTTCTGCCGAACACTTCATCGATGCCCGCACGGATATCCTCAGCGCATCCTGAGAGGAACAACAAGATGGTTAGGGGAACGATGAGGCTTCGCATCAATAAGGCCCTTGCGTGTCCAGACTAACGCAACACTCGCAATTTCTATAATTGTTGGCAAGCCAAAAGCCGCGGGAGCGAAACCAGGGCCTCGCCCCCGCTAACGATCGATCAGTCCTAGATAATTAGGCGACCGCTTGTAAAACATCGCGCATGGTATCAGCGATGAAGTCGATCTGGCCCTTCTCCACGATCAACGGCGGAGACAGGGCGATGGTGTCTCCGGTGGTCCGCACCAAAAGACCCTTCTCATAGGCAGTGGTGAACGCATTGAAAGCGCGCGCCGTCGGCTTCCCTGGGATTGGATCCAGGTCGATACCAGCCATAATGCCGATATTCCGAACGTCGGTGACAAGACCTAAATCAGACAATGAGTGCATCGCGTCCTCGAAATAGGGCCGCAAGCCGGCGGCCCGCTCGAAAAGCCCTTCATCACGATAAAGATCCAAGGTCGCCAAACCGGCGGCGCAGGCAAGAGGGTGACCCGAATAGGTATAGCCATGGAAAAATTCGATGGCGTTGGGGCCCGCAGCCGCATCCATGAAGGCTTTATAAATTCCATCACGCACAAAGACCGCACCCATCGGCACCGTGGCGTTCGTGATTCCCTTTGCGGTGGTGAATAGATCGGGCTGAACACCGAAATATTCGCTGGCGAAACTATCGCCGAGGCGGCCAAACCCGGTGATCACCTCATCGAAGATCAACAGGATGCCGTGTTTAGTGCAAATCTCACGCAGCTTTTGCAGGTACCCCTTCGGCGGCACCAATACCCCAGTGGAGCCAGCCACCGGCTCGACGATAACGGCTGCGATGTTCGAGGCGTCATGCAGGGCGACGATATTTTCCAGTTCCTCGGCCAAATTCGCACCATTTTCCGGCTGTCCGCGGATGAACCGACCGCCTTCGGGGTCATAGGTGTGCGGCAGGTGGTCGATGCCAGCCAACATATTGCCGAACATCTTGCGGTTGGGAGACATGCCGCCAACTGAGATGCCGCCAAAGCCTACCCCGTGATAGCCACGCTCGCGCCCGACGAAGCGGGTCCGTGTGCCCTGCCCAATCGTCCGCTGATAGGCCAGCGCCATCTTGAGAGCGGTATCCACCGATTCTGAGCCAGAATTAGTGAACATCACCTGGCTATACCCCTCGATCATCGCGGTGAGGCGCGACGCGAACTCGAAGGAAAGCGGATGGCCGATCTGGAAGCCTGGCGCGTAGTCGAGTTTCTCGACCGATTTACGCACGGCCTCGATGATCGGCTTACGACGATGGCCGGCGTTGACGCACCAAAGGCCCGCAGTTCCGTCAAGAACTTTGCGGCCGTCGGCGGTTGTGTAATGCATTCCCTCGGCCTCAACGAAAAGCCGGGGTTCCTTCTTGAACTGCCGGTTCGCGGTGAATGGCATCCACAGGGAATCTAGATCATTGGGCACATTGGTATCGGACATCGACATCGTCGGCTCCCTCTCGGTTCCGGGCCAGGCCAACGGTTCCGCACAGGTTTGAAACATGGGGTTCAAAACTGACACTTACTATAAGGACAAAAAGTAGGGCGTACCAAGGCTTATCCAGCAATTCGGCGAAAGAAATCCCGATAGTCACGGACGATTTTTTCCTCAGTGAAACGCGCTTGGAATTCCAGCTCGCCGGCGGCACCGAGACGGCCCGCTAATTCGCTGTCGCCGGATACTCTTGAAAGTGCGGCCGCCAGCGCCGCCGGGGCATCGACCGGGACGAGAATTCCAGTCTCGCCGTCGCGGATCAAATGCAGCGGCCCGTCACTCGACGCCGCCACCACCGGCTTACCTTGAGCCCAAGCCTCGATCACCACGTTGCCAAGCGGCTCATGCCTGGAGGGGCAGACCAAAATATCTGCGGATGCTATCAAATCCGCAACATCATCACGCCAGCCGAGGAAGCAAACGCGATCCGCAACACCCAACTCCCTAGCCAAAGCCCGCAGCTCCGCCCCCAACGAGCCATCGCCCGCTAGCCATAGAACCGCACCACGCACGTCCACCAAGCTCCGAATGAGAACATCGAAAGCCTTATTTTCATGAAATCGGCCAAGGGCGAGGATCACCGTCGCGGTTTCCAGCACGCCCAGTCTTGCGCGATCGACCTTGACCCCCTTATCGGTATCGACGAAATTTGCGATGTAGTGCGTCTTTTCGGCGGGCCAACCGTGAGCTATCACGTAGTCGACAATGCCAGGCGTATTCCCGACGAGATGGTCGCAGTGGCGGTAATTTTTCAGATCATAGTACCCGCCAAGGCGAGCGGCATGCACAAAACGACCGCGCGGCATCTTCACCGTAGCCCGGTTCATCCATGTCATCACCACATCCGGCTGATAAGCGCGAACCTCTCGGGCAAGTCGCCGTCGGGTGACCAGATCAAGCACGCCACCAAAGGACAATTGAACAGGCTCGATCCCGCCCCCCCGCAGCGCGTCGGCGCGGTCCGCGTCGTGGCGGATGATCACCCGTTGCGCCTGCCCGGCACGCTCCAAGGCAATGGCAAGACGTGTGAAGAACGCTTCCGCGCCACCATGCCGCGCGCCAGCCATCGCCTGTAAGAGTTTCACCATCGTGTTGACCATCCACTTGATTTTGTCGCTAAAAGGTCGTGCCAATCGCGCGGATTGTGGTGTAGGCATCGTACCAGGGCAAGGTTACGCCCAATTCACCCGCGCCGATCCCGGAGGTTGGCCGCATGAACACCCCCCACGACAATCCAGGCGGCACCCTGGTGATCCAACCCTTGCCGGGAATCGGTGACACAATCTGGCATTTGCCACATCTGCGTGCCATCGCCGATGCCGCCACCGACCGCTCCATCACCCTGTTAACCAAAGAACGCTCCCTCGCCAGGGACTTACTCGCCGGCGCCAATCATGTGCGCGACGTTCTTTATTTAGAGGCGGATGGCGATCGGCATTCCGGGCCATTTGGTGGATGGCGCCTTGGAAGCAATTTGCGATCACATGGCTTCGGCACGGTTTGGATCCTGCACGGGTCCGTAAGATATGCCCTAGCCGCCTGCCGCGCCGGGATCCGAAAACGAATTGGCTATGGGATTGGTTGGCAGGACGCGCTCCTCACGTCCCCACACAGTTTATCGCGACGCGATCAAACGCTGTCGGCCATCGGCAAGGCGAACCGCCTGTTGGAGTTGCACGGCTTGCCAGTATCCGATACCCAACCGGAACTCCCGATCCCGGACGCGATCCTCCAAGTCACGAAAACGAGCCAAGCGGCGCTGCATGGCCCGGCCATAGCTCTCGCGATCGGCTCAAGCGAATCATTCAAACAATGGGGCGTGGATAGGTTTGGCGATTTAATAGCGGCCTCGCGAGAGCGGCTCGGCTGTTCCTTCGTGCTTGTGGGAGGGGCTGGTGACACCGTCGCTGCGCGGCAACTGACCGATCGATTCCAAAACCCAGACTGGCTTTTGACCGTGATCGGCGCACCGATCCTCGAAGCGGCGGCGTTCGTATCGGGCTGCAAGGCTTGTGTAGGAAATGACACCGGCATGCTGCAGGTCGCCGCCGCCTGCGGCACCACCTCTCTGGGCCTATTCGGCGGCTCCGTTCCACTAAATCAAGACACGAGGATTTTCCCCCTGTCGCCTCCCGGTAATGTCCAACACGGCGAGAACCGAATGGCGGAAATAAGTGTTGATATGGTACTCGAATCACTTCGATCCCTGGACCTTCGTTAACAGCATCCCAGCGGTGCCCACAACGGTCTCAACCCGGAGCCCCATCATCAGGTTCGCGTCCGGGCGCGGACGATAGTTCGGGTCCGTGCGAAGATCCTCATAACTAAGCTCGGTTCGAGCAACGGCGCAATGCACGCCCCAAGGGGCGTAATTTTCATCCCGAGTCGGTCCGAACAACCCAAGCGTAGGCGCGCCCGACGCCGCCGCGAGATGCATCAGACCACTGTCATTTCCAATATACAAAGAAGCTCGCGAAATGACCGCCGCCGTATCCAGCACTGACGCTTCCATCAAATCGACCAAATTCTCCGGTGGGATCGACTGAAGCAATGGCGCCGCCATTTCACGCTCCCCCGGTCCGCCCACCACCGCGATCCTGGCACCCGCCAGGACCCCGCCCGGATCGGTCAAGGCGCGCGCCAGGGCCGCGAATCGGTCCGCTGGCCAAATCTTTGCGTCCCAATTCGCGGTCGGCCCCAGTGCCAAAAGAGGGCGACCGTCGTTTGCTTCGCCCAAAAGGCGGTTCGCGGACCGCCAATGCGCCGGCCCCAACCAAAGCGTGGGAGGTGCCGGAGCCTCCAACCCGAGCGTGTGTCGCATTTCGTCAACACGATGCGCATACCGGTCGCGTCGACGATACACATGGCGGCGTAGTGTCGGCAGGATATAGGCGGTGGCCGACCCCCGTACATCCACGACCATGAACCAACGTTTGGTGATCGTCGCCCCCAACAAGGTTCGCCAATGGGCAAGCCATGGCCCCTTTCGCATCCTGATAATACGTTCGAGACGCGGCACTGCCTCGAACAGGGATGCCGCGACAGGCCCACAGGCCACGGTGAACCGGGCCTCGGGAAACCGGTCGACCAAATTCTGCAACAACCCTGTCGAAAGAATTGCATCGCCCAAACGACTGGCTGAAATAAATAAAATGCGCATTGTCACGTTATAGGCAGACGGCGAAGGTCGCGTAAGGTCGATGATCACGAACGCCGTTCCCGGTCGATCGCCAGCCAATACTCATGGCGATGATCTTATCACAGCGCCCCTAGGCTTCCTCACGCAACATCCGAGCCCATTCGAAAGCCACCGTTCCCGCCTCCGCAGAATTGAAGCATACGCACGTGCCAGATCCATCAGTTCCCACGACCGTCGCGTCCAAGCTTAATTTGGATTTTGGATGCAGTATCGTGATAAATTCCCTACCTAGGGAGCCAGCACCGACGATAAGCGACGCCCTTTCGCCGAAACGTTTTGGATCTCGGA
>JAPKDN010000880.1 GCA_028822575.1 Alphaproteobacteria bacterium
GAACAGGTCGGGGTTCGCGTGCCAGACCACGCCCTTGAACAGACCTGGCGAAAACAGCCGGTTCGTGGTTTCTAGGCGCAAGTCGTTGTCGATGAAGGGAAAGCTGTGTTGGTATCCTGTGCACAGCAGGATCGCGTCGAATTGCTTTGATGATCCGTCACCGAAATGAACGGTCCGGCCATTGATCCGCGTCAGAAGCTCCCGTTCGTCCATCCCGTCGGGCCAGTCGAATTCCATCGCGGCGGTGCGATAGGAGAAGGTGACTGATTTGGCGCCATACTTCATGCATTGCAGGCCAATATCCTCGGCCGAATAGGATGCGCCAACGACTAAAAGGTCCTGACCAGCAAATTCATCGGCACCGCGAAAGTCATGACCGTGCAGCACGCGCCCTGGAAAAGTCTCGACGCCGTCGAATTCCGGCGCGTTCGGAACCGAGAAATGCCCAGTGGAGACAATGACGTGATCGAAGGTTTCCAGAACCACTTGGCCGGTCGACAGGTCCTGGGCGCCGACCGTAAACCCGCCGCCATCATTCGCGGTGATCCAGCGCACGGGATGACGAAATCGGATCCAGTCCCTGACATTGGATTTGGCGGCGCGACCGAGGATGTAGTCGGCTAGAACGCCTCGTGGGGGAAATGAAGGGATTGATTTGCCGAAATGCTCCTCGAACGAATAGTCCGAGAATTCCAGGCATTCCTTCGGCCCGTTCGACCAGAGATAGCGATACATTGAACTTTGGATCGGTTCGCCGAACTCATCGGTCCCGGTGCGCCAGGTGAAGCGCCATTGACCGCCCCAATCTCCGTCTCTTTCGAAGCACACGTTTTCGGGAATTTCTTCTCCGGCGTCACGCGCGACGGCGAAAGACCGCAAAGCACTTAGGCCCGATGGACCGGCCCCTATGACAGCTACTCGCTTTCCCATACTCGCCAGCCCTCCCACCGTGCGTGGTCGCGATCGCCAGTTTAGAACCAAAAATATACCAAATAGAATTTATTATCGATCCAAAATGTATCAGACATTGATCCATGCCGGAAGATCTATCTTTAACTGGGAGTGTTCGAGGAGTGTGGTTCAGAACGCCGCGCGAGGAGGTTGTGCGCCGGACACGACTTCTCGGGCATTTGGATTGGAGAAGAGATGGGGGATGAAACTCGTCGCCGTTCGGGATGTGACTTTTGGCCTAGGCGTCGTTTGCAGTGGATGCGCGCGTCGATGCCCAACGCGCCAAGGAACGGTATTCTTCCGAGAGTTCAGGTGCCGATCTTGGATCACTCACGCCTTCCGCCGCCTGTTGCAGGGCAATATCAAGATGTCTTGGAATGAGGCTTTTGCGAGCGATCGCAGCCAGCTTCCGAACACCTTGATACCGATCCGTTGGTGAATTCCACATAAGGCTCGTCGCAGCACGGGCGAGCTCGAACGCGGTTTCCATGTCGTTCACATCACCCAGTATCGCGAACCGCGCCTCGAACATGACAACTAGGTTCACGAAGTACGCGGAACTGGGTCCGGGCGGCATCGAACAAATAATATGAGCTGTCTTCTGCGCGGCGAGCGCCTTTTCAAACGCTTCAGCTCGTCCGGTCAATTCCCAAAGGTACATCCAGTTCGCGGCAAGATCATTCCAGACCGTGGCCTGAAAGCCCGACGTTGCATCGTAAAACGCACGATCGGCGGCTATAGCCTTCCAGACCATGATGCAAAGCCGAGCGCTGTCGGCGGCCGCCGCAAGGTTCCGGGCCTGTCGGGCAATGTGAAACTGTTTCAACAGCTCTACCGCGAACATCACTTCGTTTTTGTAACCGTCGGGCAAATCAGCTGGAAGCGCTGCCCCGGTTAACTGGATTTACCGCCCCAGTTCGCTCGTCCGCCAAACCTTGGCCAAGTCTTTGATCAGCAAGATGCCGTTTTTAGACTCAAAATCATCCAACGTGCGGTTCATGGCGCTTTGAAAGTC
>JAPKDN010000881.1 GCA_028822575.1 Alphaproteobacteria bacterium
GGAAGATCTTCGAGGAACGGGCCGCCGATTATCCGGATATCGACCCAGTCGCGTTTTATGTCGACGCGGCGGCGCTGAACATGGTGCGCCAGCCCTAGATGTTCGACGTGATGGTCACCGAGAATATGTTCGGCGATATCTTCTCCGACCTCGGCGCCAGACTGATGGGCGAGATCGGCATGGCGCCATCAGCGGATATCGGCGAGAACCACTCGGTGTTCCAGCCTTGCCATGGCAGCGCCCCGGATATCGTCGGCCAGGGCAAGGCCAACCCCGTCGCCACTTTTTTGTTGGCCGCGATGATGCTCGACTGGCTTGGCCACAAGCACGGCGTAGCCGATTGCGTCAAGGCCGGGCGGGTGTTCACGGCGGCGGTGAAGGGCGCTTTAGCGGGTGGCGCGCTCCGTCCGTTCGAGCTCGGGGGGAACGACGGTACCAAGCCGATAACAGACGCGGTGCTCCGCCAGACCGGCTCCGGCGCGGCACGGCACGGCACGATTGGTCGTGGCAACCTAAGGCAGCCCGTATATACGGATTAGCTACTTGTAAGCAATCTATCAGGGCCCCATTGTTGGGCCCTGAGTAAGCTTCAAATTGAAAAGCGGGAGAGCCCAGATGGACGCGGCCATACAGAGTTTTCTCTCGGGCGTACCGTTCCTGCTGACCCATTTCGGCGTCACCATAGTGATGCTGGTGGCCGGGGTCTTCATCTATATGTGGCTCACGCCCCATGATGAGAGGGGATTGATTCGCGAGGGCAATACCGCCGCTGCCATATCTTTAGCAGGTGCGATTCTCGGCTTGGCGATTCCGCTTGCGTTCTGCATGGCGTTTAGCGCCAGTGTCTGGGATATCGTGATCTGGGGCGTGGTCACCTTGGTGATTCAGATCGTCACCTTCCGCATTATCGATCTTTGGTTAAAGGATCTGCCCAAGCGGATAGAGGCCGGCGAGGTCGGCACCGCGATATTGGTGGCGTCAATCAAGCTAGCGGTGGGGGCGATCAACGCCGCGGCCGTATCGGGTTAACTTATATCCCGATTATCCGGGGCCACGCCGGCTCTGTTCAGGCGATAACGTCGGCGTCCTGATCCTCTGGTAGCAAAATACCCCAGAGTTCCAGATTGGCCGTGCGCAGCCGCGTCGTTACCAGGCTCATCATCGCCCAACCCTCGGGCTCGGCGTGCGCGTCCACGTCGGCGATAGCGTCCTCGGTGACAACGCGAAGGCCAATGCCATGGGCCATGCGCGCCGACATGCGGCGTGGTCCGCCATCGTCGCGAGCCCGTTCACCAAGGTTACAAGTAGCTTCAGAGGCGAAGTGACGGTGTTCAGTATGGGATGTCGAGTCTGTAATAATGAATTCCCCCAAACGATCGGTGCGTTGCATGACTGTATCTTAGATAGGCGCGCCATTCGCCAGCTCAAGAGGCCACACCCCACCACCAGTCACGATGAATCACGAATTCGAGGGGAATTAACATCCAATTTGACGTAAAATAGGTGCCAGCCTGATTCTCAATCCTTGGCGCGATACTCCAACAATGGCTCCAGCCCAAGCTCCGCGCGATAAGCATTGTGATAGTGATGCAACGCTGGCTCATTGCGCCCGAAGATAACCTTATCGAGTTCGCCGCTTTCCGCCGCCACCTGAATGCGCTCGCCCATCGCATAGTCTTCCTGTTCGATGGTGCTATCGAAGACCTCGTTGATCACCGCTAGGTTGGGCACCTTCTCCTTGCGCGCCTCGAAATCATAAACATCGTCGAGTGTCATCGCGTTGCCGGTGGCGAGCGCTTCCTTCTCGGCTTCGATGGCATTGGCCGTGAAGTAATGACAAATCCGACTAGTCGAATGCGCCGGGTCGCCCTGGTGCGGGTAAATCTTTACCAAATTGGTGGTGCCACGCCCAATGATAATCTGAATGTTCGGGAAGATGAAATACAGCATGGTTGCCCCCATCGG
>JAPKDN010000882.1 GCA_028822575.1 Alphaproteobacteria bacterium
CATGGCGGCGCGACGGAGACCCCCGCGTTCTTCGGCATGTTCGTAACTTCGCAGTTCGCCCAGTTCGCTAAGATCCTGGTCCTTATGGGAGCCGCACTGTCGATCGTGCTTTCCAGCGATTATATGCGCCGTGAGAAAGCGCAGCGGTTCGAGTATCCCGTCCTGATCGTCTACGCGACCCTTGGCATGATGATGATGATCTCGGCCAACGATCTCATCGCACTTTATATCGGTCTGGAACTGCAAAGCCTAGCACTGTACGTGGTCGCGTCGATCCGCCGGGATACCCTGCGTTCGACCGAGGCCGGGTTGAAGTACTTCGTCCTGGGCGCCCTGTCCTCGGGTATGTTGTTGTATGGCTGTTCATTGATTTATGGCTTTGCCGGGACCACGGATTTCGCTGGGCTTGCTGGGATCTTCACGACCCTGGACGGGGACGTGCCGGTCGGGCTGGTCTTCGGCTTGGTATTCCTGATCTCGGGCCTGGCCTTCAAGGTATCGGCGGTGCCGTTCCATATGTGGACGCCCGACGTCTACGAGGGCGCGCCAACGCCGGTGACCGCGCTCTTCGCGATTGCGCCCAAGGTCGCGGCGATCTGTTTGTTCCTGCGGGTCATGGTTGGTCCGTTCGGCGAATTGATCGACCAGTGGCAGCAGGTGATCGTGGTGATCTCGATCCTGTCCATGGGCCTTGGGGCCTTCGCCGCCCTGGTGCAGACGAATATCAAACGACTGATGGCCTACAGCTCGATTGGACATATGGGCTATGCCTTGGTTGGGGTCGCGGCGGGGAACGAGGCTGGCGCGAGTGGCGTGCTGATTTATATGGCGATATATCTGTTCATGAATGTCGGCACATTCGCCTGCATCCTGGCGATGAGACAACAGGGCCGGATGGTCGAGGGGATCAATGACCTTGCCGGCTTGTCGAAAAGTCACCCGATGATGGCTTTCGCGCTTTTGATTTTCATGTTCTCGATGGCCGGAGTGCCGCCGCTCGCTGGCTTTTTCGGCAAGTGGTTCGTGTTTCTGGCCGCTATCGATGCTGGGCTTTACACACTTGCTATCCTCGGCGTCATGGCCAGCGTTGTTAGCGCGTTCTACTATCTGCGGATCGTCAAGATCATGTATTTCGATGAGGCGGTGGAACCCTTGGATAGCGCCATACCGGGTGATCTGCGTTTCGTCATGTACGTCGCGACGGCGGTAACCCTGTTGTTTTTCCTTGTGCCAAGCCACGTCGTTGAATTGGCGAACGGGGCCGCGGCTTCCCTGATGGGAGGTTGATGTCGCGGGCGCATGCTCCGCCCACGGGCCGAGATCGTAAGCATCAGCGAACTAAAGGACAGGGGCGGGCCAGTTGATGAACGGGGCGGCCGAAAACAGAGCCGGGGCAACGACTGTTCCGGATCGGGTCAGTCTCGAAGTCCACCCCGTTCTCGACAGTACGAATACCATGGCCAGGTCGCGTGCCACTGACAATGCCGACGGGTGGACGGTGGTTCAGGCGATCGAACAATGTTCGGGCCGAGGGCGCCTTGCTCGGACATGGCATTCACCGCCGGGTAATCTCTACACGTCGACGATCTTGCGCCCAGAACGCCCCACTCGTGATTGGCCCCAACTATCCTTTGTGACAGCGGTGGCGGTGGCGGATATGGCGTGCCTGATCGCGCCTGCGGCCTCCATCACTCTTAAGTGGCCCAACGATGTGCTCGCGGACGGGCGCAAGATCAGCGGTATATTGCTGGAAACCGTGCTTGGCGCGACGGAGCGAGCGGTAATCATCGGTGTTGGGGTCAATATCGCATCCTATCCCGACGGTACCCGTTACGGCGCATCCAGCCTAAATGAATTGACGTCAAGCGAATGGCCAATCGATATTGTGCGCGCGCATTATCTGCGCGCATTGGCGCGCTGGTATGATATTTGGAGCGCACATGGCTTCGAGCAGATCCGAG
>JAPKDN010000063.1 GCA_028822575.1 Alphaproteobacteria bacterium
GTCAATTTTTCGGAGTCATTGGCCCGAAGCGGCTCAATATAGGTCGAACCAAACGGCGAGCGAAAGAAACCCGCCTTGCTAATTCCAAAACCATCAGCGTTTTTGGCTGCGGGCGTCCAGGCGGACTCATCTCCGGAGTTAATGCCGATGCCGAACTCTGACGGAGCATAATTCATCTTATACATCGCCGAGTTTTCGGAACCGACGTTGATTTCACCGAAGCCACCCTTGAGGATCAGGTACGACTCATCGATCTGGTCGCCGGAATTGGAATTGGCTTCAAGCTGAACGTTCACGCCAACGGAGATACCGTTATCCAGCGTGGTCATGCCCTTGAAGTGGATTTCTGAGTCCGACTTGACGTCGAAGCCACCGAAGTCCTGATCGTTGGCGCCGTCGCCGCCGTCATCGTTGTTCGAATAACCGAACCACTGCTCCATGTAACCACCAACACTAATCTTGATTTTTTCGGCGGCAATCGCTGAGGGGGCGGCGACGATCATGCCAGCGGCAACAATCGCCGTCGTTCCGAGAAGAATTTTTTTCATTTCACAGTCTCCCGAGAGTCACGTACATGACTTAAACATCAAGTCAAAGCCGGCACTTGAATGTCCCGGCCTTCTTGAGTCGCAGACATGACTATGCCCGTCCTCCCTGGGCGTCAATCTTTGTGGGCACCATAGAGATGCAAATCTGTCTCATTGTGGCGAAAATGCAACAATGCAAAGGCTCTCGTGATACTCCTCCGGGTGGAGGCAAGAAAGGCTGGGAGAGATGGATCCAGAGTTCCACGTCGGATCGAATTGTTAGATGCGCTAAGACACGCTAAAAGGGTGCGAGAATCAGGCAGGGAACCATCAAGATGATCACCCATGGGGTTAGAAAGTTGATAAAACAAACGTCGGTCGCGCTGATACTAGCGGCGTTGCTCGGATGCGAGGGGGCCGACGTCGAGTACAGTTACCCTAGGTCAGGCGCAGGAGGCGTTCCAACTTATGAGAAAAAGGAAAGCGTCTTTGGCGAAGGCGGGTTGACGCTTTTCGAAAACCAGGGCGCCCAGACTGAATCCAACGGGCAAGGTGGTGGGGGCATCGGCGTTAACAGTTTCCTTTGGCGGGCGTCGCTTGACACTGTTGCCTTCATGCCGTTGCTGTCAGCAGACCCTTTTGGTGGCGTCATCATCACCGACTGGTACGCGCCACCCGAAGCCGGAGAGGAGCGTTTTAAAGTCGATATATTCATTCTTGATCGCGCGCTCAGATCCGATGGGATTCGGGCAAAGGTGTTTAAACAACGGCGCGGAGCGGACGGTGGGTGGATTGATGCGAGCGCGAGTGATCAGCTTGACCGCCAGCTTGAAGACGCCATTCTAACTCGGGCGCGTGAACTCAGAATTCAGACCGGGCCAAGTGCCAAATAAGGCGAGCGGCCATTTTTAAACCTTTTTGATCGATAATTCCGCGCGCTAGGACGCCGCTAATCGTAATTTGGAACCGGTTTGACCGTCACTGGAGTTTTCAACCCATGGCCCGATATAATTTCCGTGAGACCGAGGAGAAATGGCACGGGCGCTGGGCTAAAGCCGGCAAATTTGCGGTTTCGGTGGATCCGAGCCGCCCTAAATATTTCGTGCTTGAGATGTTTCCATATCCGTCCGGCCGCATCCATATGGGGCACGTCCGAAACTACGCGCTTGGCGACTTGGTGGCCCGGTACAAAAAGGCGCGCGGCTTTAATGTTCTGCACCCCATGGGGTGGGACGCTTTCGGGTTGCCGGCCGAAAACGCCGCGTTTGAGCGCCGTGTACATCCAGCGGACTGGACCAGTGAGAACATCGCGTCCATGCGCGAACAGTTGCAGGCCATGGGCCTCTCTTATGACTGGAACCGCGAACTCGCGACCTGCGAGCCGGATTACTATCGCCACGAACAGAAAATGTTTTTGGATTTCCTGCGCAACGGTCTGGCCTACCGCAAGGAAAGCTGGGTCAATTGGGATCCCATGGAAAATACCGTCCTCGCGAATGAACAGGTTATCGATGGTTGCGGCTGGCGCTCAGGCGCGACAGTGGAAAAGCGGCTGTTGTCTCAATGGTTCCTGAAGATCACCGAATTCGGCGACGATCTTCTAGATTCGCTCAAGACGTTGGGCCGCTGGCCCGACCGCGTTCGGCTCATGCAACGCAATTGGATCGGTCGCTCCGAGGGCGCGCATGTACTATTTGAGATCGCAGGGCACGAGGAAAAGCTCGAGGTTTTCACTACCCGCCCCGACACTCTTTATGGGGCATCGTTTTGTGCTATCGCAGCCAATCATCCTTTGGCGATTTGGGCGTCAAAAACAGACGATAAGATCTCGGACTTCATTGCCGAATGCAACCAGATGAGCACCAGCGAAGCGGCGATCGAAACCGCCGAAAAGCGGGGGCATGACACCGGGTTAAAGGCCCGTCATCCGATCATCGACGGATTGGAATTGCCTATCTATGTAGCGAATTTTGTATTGATGGATTACGGCACCGGTGCGATCTTCGGGTGCCCAGCTCATGATCAACGCGATTTAGATTTTGCCCGGGCCTATGATCTTCCCGTGTTACCCGTAGTCCTTCCGAATGATGCAGACCCAGAAACATTCGGGATCGGCGCCGAGGCCTATGTAGGACCCGGAACAATATACAATTCCGGTTTTCTTGACGGGCTCGCCATCGAAGAGGCTAAATCCATGATTGCCCGTCGATTGGAAACCGATGGATCTGGCCGACGCGCGATCACCTATCGGTTGCGTGATTGGGGCGTCTCCCGACAGCGGTACTGGGGCTGTCCGATACCCATCATCCATTGCGCAAGGTGTGGGATAGTGCCGGTTCCAGACGCTAATTTACCCGTTACCCTTCCCAGGGATGTTGATTTTGACGCGCCGGGCAATCCGCTCGACAATCATCCGAGCTGGAAACACACCGCCTGCCCGAGCTGCGGCGAGGCAGCAACGCGTGAAACCGATACGTTTGACACTTTCTTCGAGTCGTCCTGGTATTTCGCGCGGTTCTGCGACCCGAATAGCGCTGAGGCCTTCAGCCGGGAATCCGTCGATTATTGGATGCCAGTGGATCAGTACATTGGCGGGATCGAGCACGCCGTTCTCCATCTTTTGTATTCCCGGTTTTTCACCCGGGCGCTTCGGAAATGCGGATATATTGGCATCGACGAGCCATTCGCCGGGCTGATGACTCAAGGCATGGTTTGCCACGAAACCTATCGTGATTCGGAAGGCTGGCTGTTTCCGGATGACATACGAAAAACCGAGGATGGTAGCTATGTTACGGTAGCAGGCGGGCGGAAGGTGACCGTCGGTCGTACCGAGAAGATGAGCAAATCCAAACGCAACGTGGTGGATCCAGAAACGATCATTAAAACCTATGGTGCTGACACGGCAAGGCTGTTCATGTTGTCGGATTCACCGCCTGAACGCGATTTGGAATGGACCGAATCTGGCGTAGAGGGCGCCTGGCGCTATCTCAATCGGCTTTGGCAACGGATCACCGAGTCATCGGTACCCTTTCCACCAGCGGGAACGGCCAGGCCGGACGATATTTCCACGCAAGCCGCCGAGCTTGAAAGAACAATCCACAAAACCACGAAGGCGGTCGAAGAAAGCATTGAAAAGTGGAGGTTCAACAGCGCCGTGGCGCAGGTGCGTGAATTGAGTAACGTTTTGGCGACCTTCAAGGGAGAAGCCACCGGCGAGGCATGGATGTTGCGTCACGGCTACGAAGTTTTATTGCGCCTCATAGAGCCGATGACCCCCCATATTGCCGAGGAAATCTGGGAACACCTAGGGCAGCCTGGCTTTTTATGTGATGCGCCTTGGCCGAAATATGATGATTCCTTAGTTACAGACGACACGATCACTATCGGAGTGCAAGTCAACGGAAAATTGCGCGGCACGATCGAGATAGCCCGTGATACGGCCGAGGAAACCGTGAAGGCTGTGGCCTTAAAACTGGAAAATGTTCGAAAAATTCTTGGCGACAATCAACCGCGACGGGTCATCGTTGTACCGAATAGGGTCGTCAATGTTGTGGCGTAATCTTATTGGATTGGCTAGCGCGGCCCTGGTTATTACGGGACTGGCTGGGTGTGGGTTTAAACCGCTTTATGCGAGTAAGGGAGTGTCGGGCTCGGACACGGTCGCGCACTTGGCCGCAATTCGTATCGGCCCCATTCCCAACCGTTCCGGGCAACGGCTCCGGAACAGTCTTCAGGATAAATTAACGCCGCGTGGCAAGGACAGGGCGGCGCTATACAGGCTTGAAGTATTGTTAAAGGAATCCAGATCGGATTTCATGATACTTCAGGATGCCACATCCACTTTGGCGAAAATGCGAATCAGCGCAAAATACGTGCTCAATGATATGAGATCAGGAAAGCCTTTAACCCGTGGCACCAGCGAATCCACTACGATTTTTAACATTGTAGAGTCGGGTTTCGCCAATCTTAACGCTCAGTCCGACGCTAGGTCACGAGCGGTTAACGAAATAAGTGACGATATCCGACTTCGGCTCGGGTTGTTTTTCAAGCGGCAATAAAAGTCATCAAGGGTGCGAGATGAAGCTCCAGCAGCGGGACCTCCAACGAATTCTTGGCGAAAAGGCTGCTGGTTTGAGAGCTATCCTAGTCTACGGGCCAGACAATGGACATGTCAGTGAAACTGCGGACGCAATCGCCGCCAATGCCGTGGAGGATCTATCGGACCCCTTTGGGTCTGTGATCTTGACCGGCGACGAGGCTCGCAAAGACCCCGCCGTCTTGATGGACGCGGCCACAGCGCTGTCGCTAACTGGTGGCTCGCGTCTTGTTCGGGTTCGTGGGGCAACCGATGCACTCACGCCGCGCTTTCAGGATCTTGTCGACGCGGAGGCCGTGGAAGCCCTCGTCATCGTTGAGGCGGATTCCCTGGACACCAGATCAAAGCTGCGCAAGCTTTTTGAATCCTCTCAAAAAATGGGCGCGCTTGCCTGCTTCGGCGATGATGGCCCAGGCCCTTTGGTATTTGTTAAAAAGACCCTCCAAGAACGTGATGTCCGCATCCAATCGGACGCCCTAGAGCGTCTTGTCGCCAATCTTGGTGGGGATCGCCGACAGACCCGAAGCGAGCTGGATAAGCTCGCACTCATGGTGGGGCCCGGCGGCGAAATAGATCTCAATGACATAGTTCACGCCATTGGGGACAGTGGTTCCCTGGCGCTCGATGATATCGCATTCGCCGCGGCCGACGGCGACGGGGAGGCCTTGGATAGAGCAATGACACGGGCGCGCGCAGATGGTGAGAATTCCGTGCGGGTATTGAGGGCAGCTACCTCCCATTTCCAGCGTCTTCATCAGGCCATTTGCTTGACAGAAAGCGGCACGTCACCAGATCAGGCCATCAGCGCTCTGAGACCACCAGTTTTTCGAAACCGACGAATACGTTTTGAGGCTCAACTTAATGCCTGGTCAGCGTCACGCGTGGAACAATGCTTGGATCGGTTACTTGAAGCCGAGTATCGATGCAAATCCACCGGAATGCCGGACGCCGTAGTTTGCGCTCAAGCCCTAATTGGGGTCTGTCTTTCTCGAAGACCCACTCGCCGTACTCAACATGGCCGCTGAACACCAAATAAAATGGCTTATCCGTCGCTTAACTCGTGTTCGTCGTCCAGTCCAGGGTTTGGATCAATCACTTTGGGTGAGGAAGGAGCAGGCGTTTCATCTTGGCTGGCCAGGTTTTTCAAATCCATGTTCGCCGTGACCTTGGTCTCCTTTTCCACTATATCCACGCCTGCCTCTTTCTTCTGTTCCAGGGCTAGGGGATCGGCAATAACGAGAGCGTCCAGAGAACGCCTAATTAGAGCGCTGGGACCCGGGTCGTCTGCCTTGGTCGGATCAACCTCCAGCTCTATCCCCGTAGTTCTTTCGTCGATTTTAGAGGGCAGTTTATGCTCGATATTTTCCGTGGCCAGCAACGTAGCCGTCTGAGCCATTAAGGCGTCGAAATCAATCATGACATTAGCTACGCCCTGCTCTCCTTCGTCGTCACACGTACCTGTTTTGAAGAGAGTTTCTTGGTCCAGACTCAGGGAATCCTAGCTCACCAAGTCATCGTCGGTGACCATAAGGGATCCCGAGGTGAACGGCACTTGGCCCGTGAGCCGGGCCAGGAGATCATCAAGCTGCTCGAGGCTTTGATAGTGGATGGCCAAGGTGCCGCGCTCGGCATCTCTTTGAGCGATGTCAACTGTCAGTCCTAGGCTTTCCGTGATTGTTTGTTCTAGCGCGCGGGTATCGGCGTCTTTTTTGGGCGCTACACGTGATCGAACGGCGCTGGGCGGCTTTTGGGTTTTAGACCGGGCGTTCGTGCGGCCCTGGACCAGGCGTTCCGTTGCTCGCACCGAGAGCCCGCCGGCAACCACATAATCCGCTAGCCGTTCCGCATCCCCGGAAACCAGCAGCGCCCGGGCGTGACCCGCAGTCAGCCTTCCCGCCTCAAGGTATTCGCGCGCCTTCGGTGGTAAAGCTAACAAACGTAATGTATTAGCTACATGACTTCGGCTTTTCCCGACAGCGTGTGCAACATCCTCTTGTGTGTGACCATATTCCTCGATCAGTCGTTGGAAACCGGCCGCTTCCTCAAGTGCAGTTAGATCGCTCCGTTGAATATTTTCAATAAGCGCAATTTCCAAGGCTTCTGTATCAGTAAACTCCCGCACCAAAGCCGGCATTTCATGCAGCCCCGCTATCTGTGCGGCCCGCCAACGACGCTCTCCAGCGATTATTTCCAGCCGCCCAGCCATCCCTTCACGCCGGCGGAGCAGGATGGGTTGCAGGACACCACGCTCGCGAATGCTCTCGGCCAATGTCTGCAACTCAGACTCGTCAAATATACGGCGCGGCTGAGCGGAGCTAGGGTCAATGCTCTCAATCGCCACCTGACGAGTTTGACGCATACGATCTACCTGAGCGACATCAACCTCGTCATCGCCCAGCAACGACGAAAGGCCACGTCCGAGCTGGCGCCTTTTTCCAACGCCCGGCCCTGTGTCATCGCTGGTCACGCCGCAAGGTCTCTTTCTCTCTGAATAACCTCACTCGCCAAATGAATATACGCCCGGGACCCGGCACAACGTAGATCATAAATCAGGACTGGCAACCCATGAGACGGTGCTTCCGAGACCCGGACATTACGGGGAATGACGGTTTGGTAAACCTTTTCGCCCAAATGTTCGCGTACGTCCGCAGCGACCTGTTCGGAAAGATTATTCCGACCGTCAAACATCGTCAAAACCACACCTTGGATGTCCAAGCCCGGGTTGAAGGACTTGCGAACCCGTTCTACCGTTTTCAGCAGCATGCTGAGGCCTTCCAATGCATAAAATTCGCACTGTAAAGGCACCAAAACCGCGTCCGAGGCCACGAAAGCATTCAGCGTCAACAAGCCAAGCGACGGCGGGCAGTCGATAAAGATATAGTCATATCGAGCGCCTTCCCCCTCCAGGTGCCGCACCATGGCCTCCCTCAAGCAATATTCCCGATCATCAGTGTTGACCAGCTCGATTTCCGCGCCCGACAGATGCGCCGAGCTGGGAACAATCCAAAGGCCGGGGACGGTGGTTTCCTCTGTGGCCCCGGCCAATGACGTCGATCCGGTTAATACCGCGTATGAATCGGTATTTCGTCCTGTGCGCGGTATCCCTAGCCCAGTACTGGCATTTCCTTGCGGGTCCAGGTCAACGACGAGAACCTTCATATTGCAGGCAGCCATCGCGGTCGCGAGATTAATAGCAGTAGTGGTTTTACCAACGCCGCCTTTTTGATTCGCTACCGATAGTATCCTCGGCGCACGTTCCCCAGAAACCTTAATCAATGAGTGTAGGCCCATGGAATATGCCCTCCAGTCGGACTATTTTAGCGGCACTATCGGAAGCGCTTTTTACCAATTTATACCTCATATTCCACCGTTTTTTCGCGGTAGTCAATTCTTCGTCCACGGTCCTCCCCTTCGGAAAGAGGCAAACGGACGCCTCGCCAACGTACGGCCTCGCATAATTTAGCAATACATCTAGCGAAGCACAGGCTCTAGACGTCACTACATCATATTGTTCCGGGGATACTTTCTCGATTCTGTCGTTGATAATCGTCACTGCGGTCGATGTTTCACGTGAAACTTCTCGTAAGAACATGCATTTACGGTGATCGGACTCAACGAGCACCACGTTTCGCACGCCCAAGATGGCCAAAACCATACCCGGGAATCCAGCGCCGCTCCCTATATCGAGGAGGGAGTTTGAATTTGATGGAATCAAACTTTGCAACTGTCCACTATCAAGAAAATGACGACGCCAGCAATCCCTCAAACTCTTAGGCGAAACTAAATTTATTGCTCGCTGCCATTTCGCCAACAATATACTGTATATTATTAAACGATCCAACGTTTCACGTGAAACACTCAACGCCTGCCCGAACGCCTTGGCGCTAAGTATTTCCTCGTCTATCATTTTGTGATACCTCCCGACACCCCCTTGCCCGCCGAAGATTTCACGTGACGCATAAGCGCCAAGATTGCCGCCGGCGTAACCCCAGGAACCCTCGCTGCTTGCCCAAGACTCCCTGGTCGAGAAGCAATCAGCGCCTCCTTTACTTCATTTGAAAGACCACCAATCCCGTCATAGTCGATGCTTTCGGGGAGGATCAAACCCTCATCCCGGCGATATGATTTAATATCCGCGTCCTGGCGAGCCAAATACCCAGAATAGAGAGAATCAGTCCGCAAGGTTTCCAGTATCCCTAGATCAATGGACAATACTTCCGGCCATACTCTTCCAAGCTCCTCTATGGAAACTTTGGTTTGGCCTAAAACTTCAAAGGCCGACCGAGGCACGCCATCCAGATTCATGTCCAGGCCAGCCCCTCGTAGCAGGTTGGGCGAAGCTCTAAGTGAATCAAGAGTTTTACGAGCACGGTCAATCGATCCCAACTTATCACCAAATCGTTTTCGACGAGCAGCGCTTACACACCCTATGTCGATTCCTTTTTGTGTCAGGCGCCTATCGGCATTATCCGCACGCAACCTCAACCGATATTCAGCTCTCGACGTGAACATCCTATACGGCTCACGTGCCCCCTTAGTTACAAGGTCGTCTACTAGAACGCCCAAATAGCCTTCCGCCCGGTCCACCACGAACCCCGGCTGTCCCGCCTTGGCCCCACGAAGCGCCGCGTTGATCCCAGCAATCAACCCTTGGGCTGCAGCCTCTTCATACCCCGTCGTACCATTAATCTGCCCGGCGAAATAAAGGCCTGCGACTCTGCGGGTTTCGAGCGTCTCCCTCAGCTCCCGGGCATCCACGTGATCATATTCAATCGCGTAACCGGGCCGCAAAACACGCGCCGTCTCAAGACCCGGTATAGTGCTAATAAAGGCTTTTTGAACATCTTCTGGTAACGAGGACGAAATACCGTTGGGATATACCCAGTCAGTTTCCAATCCCTCTGGTTCAAGAAATACTTGATGACTATCGCGATCCCCAAACCTCACAACCTTATCCTCTATGGACGGACAGTATCGCGGCCCTACACCCTCAATCCGCCCCGCGTACATGGGTGATTTATCAAGGTTCTCAGCGATAATCTTGTGGGTCTTTGGCGTGGTCCTTGTTATGTGACACGGTATTTGTGGCACCTGGATCGAATCCGTCAAGTTTGACATGGGCTCCGGGGGCGTGTCGCCCCGCTGTTCCTCGAGCTGGCTCCAATTAATGGTCTTACCGTCCAACCGGGCCGGTGTTCCGGTTTTCAAGCGACCAAGACGAAACCCAATCCGCTCCAGGGTTACGGAGAGCCCAAGAGATGGCGCGTCCCCTATTCGCCCAGCTGGTATTCGCTCTTCCCCCCTGTGTATAACGCCGCGCAGAAACGTCCCTGTCGTCAAGATGATGTTTTCAGACTGAACCACGCGCCCATCGCCACAGACCACGCCCTTAACCTTTTTGTCCTCATGGCAAAGAATATCCTCAACTGCGGCTTCCTCGATTGAGAGATTTTCTTGGGACGTCAGCATTCCCTGGACCGCCTCACGGAACAGGCGACGGTCTGCCTGAGCCCTAGGGCCGCGGACCGCTGGCCCCTTGCTTCTGTTGAGAACTCTAAACTGTATTCCGGACAAATCAGTGGCCCGCGCCATGATCCCGTCAAGGGCGTCAATTTCACGAACAAGGTGCCCTTTTCCAAGGCCCCCTATAGCGGGATTACACGACATCTCCCCGATTGTTGAAATTTTATGCGTCAGAAGCAACGTTTCTGCGCCCATTCGCGCCGCGGCAGCGGCGGCCTCGCAACCCGCGTGGCCCCCTCCAATCACCACCACATCGTACCATCGACGCATACCAACGACCCCTCCAGAACGCCAAAG
>JAPKDN010000883.1 GCA_028822575.1 Alphaproteobacteria bacterium
GGCGGCCTGCGCGTCAAACTCTTTGACGTGAATCAGGAGCAATCCAAAGACGCCGTCACCTTCGTCAGCAAAATGCTCGACCGCGCCGCTGAGAAGGGTCAGATGAGCGAAGTGGACGCCGCAGGCGCCGGCGATCGCATCTCAACCGTAGAGACAACGCACGGTTTCGCTGATTGCCAGATCGTCATCGAAGCCGCAACCGAAAATCCTGGGATAAAGAACAGTATCTATGCCGATCTTGAAGGCATAATGGCGGAGAACGCGATCATCGCGACCAACACGTCGTCGCTGTCGATCACAACGCTTGCCTCGCCGCTTAAAAATCCGGAACGCTTCGTCGGCATGCACTTCTTCAATCCGGTGCCGCTGATGCGCCTGGTCGAAGTCATTGACGGCGTGCGTACCGATAGCGCGGTCGGCGACACTTTGATGGAGCTCGGCCGCCGCATGACCCGGGAACCGGTGCGTTGCAGCGATGCGCCAGGCTTCCTCGTGAACCAAGTCGGCCGAGGCTATAATATCGAAGCAGCGCATATTTATTCAGAGCAAGTCGCAGATTTCCCGGATCTCGACCGTATCCTCTCTGAAGGGGCGGGCTTCCGCATGGGACCGTTCACCCTGCTGGATCTGACCGGGCTCGATGTGACCCACCCGGCAACGGAACTTATCTACCGGCAATTTTATGAAGAACCCCGCTACCGCCCTAATGTGATGATGCGTGCGCGCATGGAAGCGGGCATGCTCGGCCGCAAGTCAGGTCAGGGCTTCTACGATTATTCTAGCGGCAAGCAAGATTTCCCCGCGGAGGCCGCCTATCCGAGTTACGACGGCCGCCCGGTCTGGATTTCCAAAGTCGAGGCTGATGGGCATAAAGCCCTCTTCGAAATCGTCTCCAAGATCGGTGGTAATCTGGAAACTGGCAAGAGCCCAAGCAGCGACGCGCTGATTTTGGTCACCCCCATCGGTGACGACGTGACGACCACAGCGGTTGCGCAAAATCTCGACCCAACGCGTACCCTCGGCGTCGATACCCTGGTTGGCCTTGCGACCCGGCGCACGATCATGACCAATCCCGCGACCAAAGCGGACTTCCGCGACGCGGCGCATGGCTTGCTGACGGGCGACGGTGTAAAGGCGAGTGTGATCCGCGACTGCCCCGGCTTCGTGTGCCAGCGCATCATCTCGACCATCTGCAATATTGGCTGTCAGATCGCCCAATTGGGCACCGCCGGGCCAGAAGATATCGACAAAGCCGTCGTACTGGGGTTGAATTACCCCAATGGACCGCTGACTTTTGGGAACCAGATTGGTCCAAAGAACGTGTTGCAAATTCTCGAAGCCTGCCAGCGCCTCTACGGCGACCCGCGCTACCGACCAAGCCCTTGGCTACGCCGTCGCGCGGAACTGGGGCTCTCGTTGTTCGACAAGGAAATTTAATGGGACCAAGCCTTCAAGCTGCCCTTACCTCTCCTGCACGCGGAAGAGAGAAGAGGTCCACCGCAACGCGGCGGGAAGGTAAGAGCCGTCCCGCGAACCGATCCACTCTTTAAGACAGGGAAACAGAAAAATGCTCGACGCTTATCTCTATCTCGGTAAACGCTCTCCCTTTGGCCGCTATGGCGGCGCGCTTTCGGGTGTCCGCCCGGACGACCTGCTCGGCAACGTCCTCAAGGCGGTCGTCGATGAAGGCCCGTTCAAAGCCGAAGACATCGACGATGTCATCATCGGCTGCGGCAACCAGGGTGGTGAAGACGCTCGCTGCGTCGCGCGCCACGCTCTGCTCGCAGGCGGCTTGCCAGAGACAGTTCCGGGCCAAGTTCTGCAACGCAACTGTGCCAGTGGCCTTTCCGCCGTTATCTCCGCCGCGCACGCCATCACCGTCGGCGAAGGTGACCTTTTCATCGCCGGTGGCGTGGAAAGCATGAGCCGCGCGCCCTTTGTCGTCGGCAAGAATGAAAC
>JAPKDN010000884.1 GCA_028822575.1 Alphaproteobacteria bacterium
TGGCGCCGAGGTGATCAAGGTTGAACGCCCAGGCGTCGGTGATGACCTGCGCAATTGGACATCGGACGGGATCAGCACCCATTGGAAGGTTTATTGCCGTAACAAGAAGAGCATCAGCCTCGATCTGCGCAAGGAACAGGGCCGCGACATGCTGTTGCGCCTGGCCGAGAGCGCTGATGTCCTGGTGGAAAACTTCAAGCCTGGCACGATCGAGAAGTGGGGGCTTGGCCCAGACGTGCTTTGGGCGCGGAACCCGAAGATGACCATCGTGCGCATCTCCGGCTGGGGCCAGACTGGCCCGTGGAGCCATAAGCCGGGCTTTGGAAGTCTTGTCGAGGCGATGTCTGGTTTCGCCTCGATGAACGGGTTTGAGGACCGTCCACCGGTGCTGCCACCGCTGGCGTTGGCCGATATGATTGCCGGGCTATACGGGGCGTTCTCCGTCATGGTCGCCGTTCGCGAGGTCGAACATAAGGGTGGCGAGGGGCAGATTATCGACCTTTCGCTTTTCGAGCCGATTCTTTCGGTTCTGGGGCCGCAATCGGCGGTTCATTCGATCACCGGCGAGATCCCCCCCCGGACCGGCTCGCTCTCGACGACCACGGCACCGCGCAATGTTTATGAGTGCAAGGACGGCAAGTTCGTGGCGCTATCGGCATCCATGCAAGCGATGTCCGAGCGCCTGATGCGCGCGATGGGCCGTCCGGAGTTGATCGACGATCCGCGCTTCAAGACTAATACTGACCGGCTTGCTAACAATCATATTCTGGACCCGATCGTCGCCGCGTTCATGGGCGCCCGCACCCAGGCCGAATGTCTGGAGATTTTCGAGGCTTCCGACGTGACCGTCGGCGCTGTCGCGGATGTCGAGCAACTCGCGACCCACCCTTATGTTTGTGAACGTGGATCGCTGATCAGTTTACCGGACGATGAAATGGAGGGAGGCAGGATCCCCATGCATGCCGCGGTGCCGCGGATGTCCGGCTCGCCCGCTCAAATGCGCACGCCCGCCCCCGATATTGGCCAGCACAACGCCGAGATCTATGGGGCGATTGGAATCTCCGAAGACGATTTGAACAAGCTAAGCCAAGAGGGAGTGGTCTGATGACCAGCAACGCGAATAAGGAACTGCCGCTCTGGCGCTCGATGCTTTATGTGCCGGCGACCAGCGAGAAATTTGTTGAAAAGGCCCATGAGCGTGGCGCCGACGCCATCAAGATCGACCTTGAGGACGCGGTCGCACCATCCGAGAAGCCGCGCGCCCGGACCCTGGTCCGTGACGTGGCCAAATCGGTGGCCCGTAATGGCGCCGACGTGTTGGTGCGGATTAATCGGCCCGCGTCCATGGCGGTGAAGGATATCGAGGCCTCGGTCTGGCCGGAAGTTGGCGGGCTGGTCTTGCCTAAGGTCGACGCCGCTGAACACGTCGAATTCCTCTGCGAGATGATCGACGAGTTGGAGGCCGAGCGTGGGATGATCGTCGGCCAGACCCGGCTGATGATCCTGATCGAAACGCCCCGAGGCTACGCGAACGCCCGCGCGATCGCGCATAGTTCGCCAAGGCTCGCTGCGATCTGCCTCGGCCAGGAGGATTTTTCCGCTGAAATGGGCATGGTGGAGCCCGAGGGCATGGCCTTGCTGAGCTACTACCAAGGCGTCCAGGTCGCGGCGCGCGAGGCTGGAGTGATGCCGATCGGCTATCCCGGCTCCATCGCCGAGTTCACCGATCTCGATCTGTTCCGCTCAAACGTTCTGCAGGCGCGTCGGCTTGGCTTCGATGGTGGCGCCTGTATCCACCCCAAGCAGGTTCCGATCCTGAACGAGGCCTTCACGCCAACCGCTGCCGAGATCACGCGCGCCGAGGGCATGGTCGCCGCTTATGACGCCACGATGGCCGCTGGTGATGGTGCCGTCGCCTTCGAGGGTAAGATGATCGACGTTCCGGTTGTCGCCCGG
>JAPKDN010000885.1 GCA_028822575.1 Alphaproteobacteria bacterium
TTCGCGATCAACTCACCGAGTTAGATCGGGAGCATCGCGAAGGCCGTTTGTTATACGTGGAAGCGGAAGCTGCGAAGGCTGAAATTAGCCGCCGCATCCTTGCCGCCGACGCGGCTCGGAAGGGTGACGGTGGCCCTGGGGAAGAACGGCACCCTGCCGCAGCTGTTTTGTTGGCGGTGCTCTTGGTGGGAAGCGCGGTGACGGGGTATATATACACCGGTTCACCCAATCAACCATCCCACCCCTATGCGGAGCGTGAGGACGAGCGAAAACAAAGAACCGCCGGCACCCGTGGGCAACAGATGAATCTGTCGGATCTGGCAGACCGTTTGAAAAAACGTTTGAACGAAGACGCTGATAGCGTCCAAGGCTGGCAGCTTCTGGCGCGTACTTACATGACGATGGGTAATTTTGCCGAAGCGGTCCCCGCCTTCGAGCAGTTGATCGCTTTGAATGGTGCTGATTCTGGAACCTTTGCGTCCTATGGGGAGGCAATTTCTTTAGCTGCGCAAGGGTCTGTCACACCGAAGAGCCAGGCGGCGTTCCGCGAAGCATTGGCGAAGAATTTCAAGGAACCGACGGCTCGTTTCTACTTAGCCCTGGCCGATTGGCAAGGTGGCGAGCATCGCAAGGCTTATGACGGTTGGCTGGCGTTGATGGCGGAAACGCCGGTGGACGCGACTTGGGCCGGAGTTCTACAACAGCGCTTGACGGAAGCGTCGGAAAAGCTCGGCCTTGATGTTGCGGCATTGCCAAAACTCCTGCCGCCGTCGGGTCCGCCCGAAAGTGCATCTAAGGAAAGTGCTCCTGGGGAAAGTTCGATACAGCATCCGGGAGGACCAACAGCCGAAGACGTAACGGCGGCTCAAAAAATGCTGCCGACGGAACGCCAGGAAATGATTCGAGGCATGGTTGCGGGCCTCGCTGCCAAGCTTGAAGGTGACCCCGCTAATTTTGAGGGCTGGAAACGGTTGATCCGCTCCTACAGTGTGCTTGGAGAGAAGCTGCTGGCGAAAGAGGCGCTGGATAAAGCTTTGGCGCAATTCACGCGCGCGCCCTTCGTGAAACGGCAGTTATTGGCACTCGGCCAAGAGTTCGACTTGGACGACGCACCTGCAGCGAGTGCGTCTGAGGTGCCACGCGGCCCAAGTGCCGAAGACATTCGCGCGGCCCAGGAGATGAACCCCGAAGAACAGAGCGAGATGATCGAAGGGATGGTGGCGCAATTGGCGTCGCGGTTGGCGGAAAACCCGAACGATTTGCAAGGCTGGATCCGGCTCGGGCGGTCCTACAACGTGCTGGGCAAGCCGAATGACGCCCGTGACGCCTTGGCAAAGGCGGCGAAAGTGGCGCCGGGAAATGTTGATATCCTGATCTTGTACGCCCGTACCATCCGCACTGCCGCGGGCAACAAGCCGACGGCCACTTCCATCGAGGTCATGCAGAAAGTGTTGACCTTGCAGCCGGCAAATGTGGAAGCATTGTTCTTCTCCGGTCTCGCCGCCTCGGGTGCCGGTGATAAAGCTGAGGCGCGGCGTCTCTGGGAGAAAGCGCAATCCGGACTTCCTGAAGACTCAAAGGAACGCGAGGCGCTGCAGCGCCAGATAGACGATCTGAACAAGTAACACCTAGGTCGCCCGGCGCGCGGCCTCCCCTATATTGGCCACTAACGCAATGTATACCCAGGAGGCCAACTATGGGACCGCAACTCGTCGACTATCTACTCTATGAAAAAGAGGATAACGGTATCCTCTGGATCAAGTTCAACCGTCCGGAAAAGATGAACGCCCTCTATGGCATGGCGGAGAACAATGGCACCGTCGCCAAGGTTGGCGAATACATGCGAGCCGCCGATGATGACCCCGACGTCCGGGTGATCGTGTTGACCGGTGTTGGGCGCGGTTTCTGCTCCGGCGCCGATCTCAAGGAACGGCCGAGCGAGGACGAGATCGGCC
>JAPKDN010000886.1 GCA_028822575.1 Alphaproteobacteria bacterium
CAGCGATCGCCAAGTATATCGACCGAGAGTTGATGCCGGGCGACACCGTTGGCGATGACGTCGCCTTGGAGGTGGACATCCGGCGTAATGGCGCCACGGCCTATCATCAGTGCGGCACCTGTGCGATGGGCTCTACGGAGAGTTCCGTGGTGACACCAGACCTGAAGGTGCGGGGTATCGATGGGCTACGGATCGCGGACACGTCTATCATTCCGCGAATACCCAATGCCGCGTTGCATGCACCCGCGATCATGATTGGTGAAAAGGCTGCGGCCATGATCAAGGGGGAAACCAAATGACCCACAAGGCCCCGGAAGAGATCCTTGAACCTGACCGTAGGATCATCGATGCGCATCACCATTTGATCGACGCGGCTGGTCACCGTTACACAATCGAAGACTATTCCGCCGATTGCGCGCGGGGGCATGATGTCGAGGCCTCGGTATACATCGAGGTGCGGCAGAAGTACTTCGAGGAAGGCCCGGAGCATCTGCGACCGGTTGGTGAAACGGCATTTGTTGCGTCGGTCGCTGAGAAGGCCGAGCAGGGCGCGTACGAGGGCCGGCGTCTATGCGCCGGGATCGTGGGTTACGCTGATCTTGAGATCGGAGACCGGGTCGCTGACGTGCTGGACGCCCATATCCAGGCCGCAGGCGGACGATTCAGAGGCATTCGCCGTGGCGTTTACTGGGATTCCGATCCGGCGGTCTACGACCATGTAAGTGTTCGCCCGCCGCGCGGGCTGCTACTGGACGCGGAATTCCAGCGCGGTTTCGCCCAACTGGGTCCACGCGATTTGTCCTTCGATGCAGTGCTGTTTCACCCGCAGATCATGGAATTGGCCCAATTGGCCAGTCGGTTCCCGCAGACGACGATCATCGTCAATCATCTTGGTTTCCGTCTCGGTGTCGGTGCTCACGCTCGGAACCGCGACGAAACGGATCGGCGTTGGCGCCAGGAATTGGCCGCGCTGGCGGAGTACCCCAATGTTCTGGTCAAGGTCGGCGGGTTAGGCATGCGGATCTGGGGCTTCGAAATTCCAGAGGGCGAGCGACCCGATAGCGTGGCTCTCGCGGAGCATTGGAGGCCTTATTTCGAAAGCAGCCTAGAAATATTTGGCGTCGATCGTGTCATCCTCGAGAGCAATTACCCAGTCGATGCCCAAACTACGACGTTTATAACACTTTGGAACGCGCTCAAACGGCTGACTGAAAAGCTATCCGACGATGAGAAGCACCGCCTCTACTGGGCGAACGCCAACAAGGCGTATCGGCTCGGCCTGTCTCTATAGTTTCGTGCGGTTAACCACCTAGTTCGCGAGAAGGTTACCCCGCAGCGTTGTCGCCTCGTACGCGCGACGGAAAATTCCCTTGTTTTGCAGAATTGGCACCACGCGGTCGACGAAAGCCTCGTACCCTCCAGGCACGGTCGCCGGGGTTACATTGAAGCCATGGCAACCGGTTTCCCGCCATAGCGTCTCGATCTCGTCGGCGACCATCTCGGGCGTCCCCACGAGTTGAGGAATCAGTCCAGCAAGGCCGGAGAGACGAACCGCTTCCCGCAAGGATATACTCTCGTCACCAAACATACTGGACATCGCCTTCACAAGACCGCGGGACGCCTGAGTGTCGATCTCCTCTAGCGGTTTATCGATATCGACGGAGGAAAGGTCGACACCAAAGGTACCTGAGATCCGGGTCAGTGCGGCATCAATCGGTATACGCCGCAGCATCTCGTTCCTGTGATCCTCCGCTTCTGCGATGCTGTCGGCCACGAAAGGTTGAATGGCGAAAGTGACCTTGGGCGCGTCCGGCAGGCCCTGTTCACGGGCGGTTGAGCGGATCTGGTTCATGAATGCCTTCATCCGGGTGAGGTCGGGTTGGATCGAGAAAATAACATCGGCATGGGTGGTGGCGAACCGCTGACCCCGACCGGAAGACCCGGCCTGGAAAA
>JAPKDN010000887.1 GCA_028822575.1 Alphaproteobacteria bacterium
CCTGGCTTCGGTCAACCACCTGGAGCTGTAAATGGTATGCCGAACAACATCGCGACCACGCGGTGGAAACCGGGTTACGGGCGCGGGTTCGCGACCATGTGGGGCGCCGGCTCTCGGCGTTCGTGGACGTGGATACCATCACGCGGGTGCGGGCGGAATGGTCTGGCTCGCACCGACTAACCCTTGATTAGGGACTGAGTTGGAGGCGCCGATGACTTCGAACGTGATCAAACTGCGTACCGCCCGTAAGCGCCGGGCTCGAGGTCTTGCGGCGCGCGGGGCCGCGGAAAATAGGGTCAAATTCGGCCGCACCAAACATCAAAAAACAAAAGACCATTCGGAGACCCAAAAAGCCGATCTCCACCTGGACGGCCACCGTATCGATGGTACCGACGATGGCTAGGCGTCTCGGACGCTATCTGATTTAAGGCGTGGTATTGATCGACGATGACTGGCCGGGCGGTTTGGAGGAATCGCCGCCTCTCCGCACGGTTGTTGGCGTCTATACCAGTCGCACGGTAATCGCCCACAACAACTCGCCGGACATCCATTTCGCCCGCTCTATAAATCCGTATCGGGGTTGTGAGCATGGTTGTATCTACTGTTTTGCACTCCCGACCCACGCTTATCTTGGCCTGTCGCCAGGGTTAGATTTCGAAACCAAGCTTTTCGCCAAACCGAACGCGCCGGCCTTGCTTGAAAAAGAATTGCGGAAAACCGGTTACACGGTCGCCCCCATCGCCTTTGGCGCGAATACTGACCCTTACCAGCCGACGGAAAAGGCGCGCCGGATCACCCGCGGTCTCATTGAAGTGCTTGATCGAGCCAATCATCCACTGACGATTTTGACGAAATCCTTCTTGGTGCTGCGTGATATAGATGTTTTGGCATCGATGGCGCGGCGCACCCTTTGTTCCGTCGCGCTTAGTATCACGATGTTGGACTGCCGTCTCGCGCGGGTGATGGAGCCGCGGGTACCGACTTCGACCCGCCGTTTGGAGGCGGTGCAGATCTTGTCTGAGGCCGGTATCCCGGTTCAGGTCCTGGTCGCGCCGATCATCCCAGCGATTAATGATCACGAGATCGAACCGATTTTGGAGGCCGCCGTGAAAGCGGGGGCGACGGGCGTGGGTCACGTTCTGCTTCGGTTGCCTCTGGAAATCAAAACATTGTTCACTGAGTGGTTGGAAAACCATTTTCCCGATCGGGCGAGCCGGGTGCTCTCCCTGGTCCGACAAACCCGTGGGGGCGCTCTCTACCGGTCAGCCTGGGGAGAGCGTCAACGAGGAACCGGACCCTATGCCGACCTGATCGTGCAACGGGTGCGGAAAACCAAACGCCGTCTTGGCCTGGACCAAAAGTGCGTGGCGATAGCCTTGATTGTGGGTCGTTCTGGCCGCCACCCGCCCCGGGTGATCAGCTCTCCTTGTTGTGACCGGGCACTCACTCGAGCGGCATCAGTGAAGGAGATGCCTATTCAGCATTTGATCTTCATCGCGTCGCGGTCCCGACCTAACCAATAGGGCTCTAGACAAATACCAGGGCCAAGGACGCGATGAGGAGTAAAGCCATGGCGATATCCAAGGTCCAGGCCGAGCGTGGTGTGGAAAACTGGCGTCCGACGCCAGTGCCGATGAGCATCCATAACCTCACCGATGGCAGACTGGCCAGGGCCAGCAGATAAACCGCGCCGACAATTTGCAAGATGGTTTAGATTTCCAGATGGCGGCTCAAGAGCGACGCCAAACATATGGGGAAGGGTGCGCCGAAAATAAAAATTCGCTCCGGATGCGGTGACCATGACATTGTTGGGACCGGGCGACGCAGACGTTGGCAAGGCGAAAAACCCGAATGCGATCATCCATAAGTCCATTGCCGCGCTCCCAATGTTGAAGCCTTTGGATCAGGATGACAAAATGGCAGACGTATCAATGATTACGATGTCATGGAG
>JAPKDN010000888.1 GCA_028822575.1 Alphaproteobacteria bacterium
CGAAATCGCTGCAGAGTCTGTCTCGGCACAGGCGCAACTCGCAGGCTTTTACGACCCCAAGGGCAAGCGGATGAAGGGTTAGCATAATTTTACTCTTTAAAGACTTACCAGCATAAGGTTCTTTAGACGTGTGTGGCGACCGTGAGGAAGAACGGCCCAAGAAGCCTGCGCCTCTTCCAACGGCACTTCCAAACAAAATACCATATATGGCCGCGGATAGCGTCGTCACCAATCCCGCGATGATGGGATGGAAAGCTGGAGAAAGGCCAGAATGGTCTCGATTCCGACAAAACGGAGCATAAAGCGATTTCAGACCACCAAAGATGTGCTTGGCAAGCCTTGGCGGATAATTCTCAGCACACTAACTTCTAAGACACGCAATTTTGATCGTAAGGAGATCGTCATGGCGCAGCCGCCGGAAGAAGCCCTGATTGGGTTACCACGGGAAGAAAAACTGGAGACGGTGCTCACCGGCCAGTATTTCGAGGCCATGGACAACCTCGTGCGCACGTTTGCCATTCGCCCCGACGATACGATGGTGTTCCTAGCAGACCGCAAGCTTGACCCCCGCGTCATCCACGCGATTTGCGGGCTTGCACGCTCGCGCGGCGTGAAACCAACGGTGATCATGGCCGACAGCAGCCAGGCGACGGAAATTCCACCCGAGCTGCGCCCCTTGGTGGAAACGGCTAGTTTCGTAGTATCCACTTGGTTCTGTTCGATCATCGATCCGTTTTGCATCAGGATGCGCAAGGAAAAGGGCCAACGATGGGTGAAGATCACCTATTTCCGCGACCTGGACCTTCTGAAAACACCGCAAGCTCGTTTCCCCATCGACATCGTCGGCGAAATCATCCGCCAAACTGCCGAAATGTTCCCAAAAGGCCAAGATTTTGACCTAAAATTTAGCGACCCGCGCGGCACCGACCTCACCATCAAGTACACTGCTGAGATGCGCGACAATTTGCTGAAATCCAATCGCTGGCGCGGACATATGACGGCGGACGAACCCGGATGCTACGTCCACTACCTTCCCTGCCATGGCCCCAACGTCTACGACCGGACCTCCGTCGACGACGATGATTTGGTTCAGGTTGAGACTAACGGTGTGGTAATACCGTATTGGGCGGTTGGCTTCGAGAAACCGTTCAAGAACCCGCCCCAGGTCATTTTCAAGGACGACTTAATCACCAAGGTCGAAGGTAATTCGGAGGAAGCGGCGATCCTGCGCGACATGTTAGTCGGCGGCCAGTTGATCGAGCTCGGCTGTGGCTTTAACCCGAAAGCGCCACGCCACACGATCTATCCGGCGGGCTCGAATTCCGTCGGCGCGCTGCATTTCGGCATCGACCTCGCGAAACCGAACGATTACATACGCAAAATGATGCCAGAATGGGAAGAACCGCCCGTCCACATGGATCTGATCACCTTCGACTCAACTGTGACGGCGGGCGACACTACCCTTATCGACAAGGGGTTTTTAAACGCCCTTAACGCACCGAGCGTGGTGGAAATGGCGTCGCAATTCGGCGACCCGGTGGATTTACTGCAAAATTGGCCCGATTAGCGGATTAGCGCCGTCCCCACTCGAGCACAGCCACAGCAACAAACGCCAATGCCGCAAGAAACGCAAAGACGGCGGTGTATTGTCCGGTCCAATCGAGTGCCGCTCCGCAGAGCAACGGCGTGGCACAAACACCGCCATACATGAATACTTGACCGCCGCCCGTGACCTCAGCGGCGCAGCCTTCGGGCGCCAGGCGTGCCAATTCAGCGAACAGCAATCCAACCCAACCATTGCCGAACGCGCCGGTGACAGCGATGGTCGAATACATAGCCCAGAGGGGCCAATCGGCGCTGAAATTCGCAATAGCAATCACGCCGACGCCCATACCCGCCGCCGAGATCACCAACAACAGAGCGGTTTCTACATGGCGCTCCGCGACAGATC
>JAPKDN010000889.1 GCA_028822575.1 Alphaproteobacteria bacterium
CGCCCCAGAAATCATAGAGGGATTTCCCGCGGCTATTCGACATTTTCGTGCCCATTTCAAGGCGATAAGGCTGGATCGCATCCATCGGACGTAAAACACCGTACAAGCCTGAGAGGATGCGCAAATGACCCTGTGCATAAGAGAGCGTCTCCTCGGAGAAGTTGTCGGCCTCCAGTCCCCAATAGACATCACCGTCAAAGGCGAGCCCGGCAGGCTTGGCGCTATTGCTCCTATTGTCGAGATTGAAGGCCTGAAACCGCTCGAAATTCATGGTCGCAAGATTGTCGCTAATATGCATCAGGCGTTTCAAGTCTTCCGCAGTCTGGGTTTTGGCGACGATCGCAAGCTCGTGCGTATCATCGCGCAGGCGCGGCTGTGTGACCGGGACAGCCGTTTCAGCCCGAGCCATATTCATCTTTTTTGCAGGGGAGAGTAGCGTCAGCATAATCTATCCTTTCCTCCTAACATCAACCCGGCAAATCCAGGTTAGTATGCGTGGGTCTGTGAGCACATCATACTGGGTCTTTGCGTCAAGAATTCAAGCCTCTTGATATAAAAAATGCGCAGATTGCAATATTCTTCACGGACCGCTTTGGAGTGGGTTCCATTTTGGCCATCAGGAATTATTCTAATTTGTTGCTGTCAGACACAAATGACTGCCGCAATCCGGACAGGTAACTCTCGTTTCGGCCACATACAGCCTATGGAACTGCTTTCAGCGGTGTTCGAAAAATATACGCTATGGAGCTGACGCATCCGCTCTGATAGAGCCCACAGTTTCTAAATTTCATTCAGAGTTTCGATTAAACGGTCGATATCGTCTTCATTATTGTAAAAGTGAACGGAAGCTCGGAGATGTGTGTCCTTATAGCTGACGATAACGCCCCGCTCCTTTAGGGCAGCGACAGCGGCTTTGGCGTCGGTGCCGAGGTCCAAGCTGATGATCCCGGCCCGCTGCGCCCAAGGGCCAGGCGTGCGGACTCGGATTTGTCTGCTTTCCGCAGCTTCCATGAGACGGGTCGTCAATTCCCGAACCCGGGTCTCAATATTTGCAAGGCCAATGGAGCGAATGTAGTCGGCGGAACGCTTCTGTACCCAGCAGCCCAGAAAATTTGGATTCCCATATTCGAACCTGTGGGCGTCACCGGCTAGTTCCGGATTGGCGAGGGTGCGGTCGAGGGAGGCGAAGGTAAACTTCGCAGCATAGGGCGGCGTCAACATTTCGATCATTTCGGGCGTTGCGTACATGAGGCCGGCCCCGGCCAGGCTGAATTGGGCTTTGTGACCACCGGCAATTACCACGTCGGCGCCCAAATCGGCAAGCGGCGTGTTGATAACTCCAACGGCCTGAATGCCGTCGACCACCAGCTTGACGCCGCGTTCATGGCAGAAGGCGGAAAGGCTCTGTATATCAGCACGGTAACCATTGCCGTAAACCACCCACCCAACCGCGAGAATGCGTGTCCGATCGTCAACCAGGTCGTGGTATCGGTCAACAGTGATCCGCCCGTCCGGGCCAGGCGCCGCCAGTCGGACTTCGATGCCCTGGCGGGCCAAATACCGCCAGGGGAAGGTGTTGTTCTCATGCTCGAATTCACTGATGACGACGTTGTCGCCTTCCCGCCATGGAAAACCTTGGGCGACAACATTAACCCCTTCTGAGGTGTTCTTGATGAGCGCTAGACATTCGCGCGGCGCCCCAAAGGTCTCGGCGACGGCGTCCCGAGTTTCTTCGACGCCTTGCATGGAGAAGGCATCTTCACCGGCATTATCGTATATATCGTTCATCCATTGGCGCATGGATTCCTCAACGGAACGAGGCAGAATCGCCTTGTTGGAGATGTTCAGATAGGTGCAATTGGCCGTGGTCGGGAACTCCTTGCGGAGCGCCGCCCAATCGGGTCCGGCGGCAGTTGCATTCATGAAGAGACCTCAGCGTGTTTCAGGGGG
>JAPKDN010000890.1 GCA_028822575.1 Alphaproteobacteria bacterium
ATAATAGATAAGAAGGCGCGATGACAGGGTTAATAAATTGTCGAGGGATATCGGTGCAGTGTTCTTTGTACCCAAGACAGCCAGTCCCTTTCATGTCGCCTCTTGGCTAATTTTGTCAGTTTCACCAAATCTGTTTAACTGACGGTTTTGCCAAGGATACGTATGATCGACGTTAGCTTTGATCGGCTGGCGTGCGCTACATCGGACGCCGTCTCGACGAGCCGAAGGGCCTCTACCACTACCGCGCCTGCAACCTCGTGCTGGGTCGCTTTCTCCAACCTGACCCCATCGGTCTCGGTGGCGGAAACAACCTCAATGCGTATGTGGGGAATGATCCTTTAAACGCGGTCGATCCTTCGGGAAGTTGATCAACCGCGAGGAGTCTAATGCTGTAGTTGATTTCGAGTCCTTCGTTTCTTGAGCTAGACAGGGCGGTCACCGGCGAACGTGACGCGGTGCATGTGTCGAATGTGTTGCTGGTCATAAGGTAGGGCGTGGTGCAGCGCGCGCCGGTTGTCCCAAAAGAGAACGTCGTGGCGCCGCCATTCGTGCCGGTAGATAAACTCCAGAGCGGTGCTGAATTCGAATAATTCGCCTAGCAGCGCTTGGCCAGCTTCCTCCGCCATGCCATCGACGCCAATTGTGTGTCCTTCATTGACGTAAAGCGCCTTGCGCCCGGTATCAGGATGGGTTCGCACCATGGGATGCGTTACCTCAGGCAATGCCGCCATTTGCGCCTCGCTGAGAGGTGGCCGGTCCGGACTCTTCTTCCGCGCTTTTTCGTAGTCTCTGGTGTAGTTGTACAAGCCCTTGAGCCCATCGATCCGCAGTCTTGTGTCTTCCGGCAGCGCATCGTAAACGGCGTGCATATCAACAAATAGCGTTTCGCCACCCACCGGTGGAATTTCATGCGCGTAAAGCATCGATCCGAGCGGTGGCCGTTCCGCATAGGACATGTCACTGTGCCAGTGTCGGCCAGCGTCAGCGATACCGATGGGCTCACCATTCTCGTGCCGGTTCGACAGAACGAGGATTTCCGGGTGCTGAGGCAACAAGAATTTCGCCAGCACATGTTCTTGCAGTTCTCCGAAGCGCCGACCGAAGGCTATTTGTGCGTCTGGCGTGAGATCCTGATCACGGACGACGATAACGCCGTGGCTGATGAAAGCGCCGTGAACTGTCTCAAACTGCTTATCGTCCCCCCATTGGTTCATGTCCGCGCCGGTCACCTCTGCGGCAAAACCGTTGGGTAGAGGCTTCACTGCGATAGCCATCGTTTCCGCCCTCCAATAAATTGGCCCGTTTTCCACAAAACGTATATTGCATCAAGGTTGGCGAAAGGGCAAAGCTTCGAAGTCTTTAGGTTCGCGCCGCCAAAAGCGCGCTGCTTGGATATTGATCCATGTCAACGCGTGGCGACGCCATATTTTCCGCCGCCCCCGGGCTTTGATTTGGGAAATTCGCTTTAATCGGCCAGCAATGCTTCACTGAGGCAACGCTAACTGCCCATCCAGCCTTATTTCTCTAATAGTCGAACTATAGAATGGATGAACGCTTGGCGCTATTTTCGTGCAAGGCATTTGGATGTCCGTTTTTGCCGCATATAGCGGCCTCAATAGGTGGGTTTTCGGGACAGCCGCTTGTGGCCAAAAGGAGAAATGCAGACCACCTTTCCCGATAATTGAATTGAGCTCGTTAAATGCAATAAAATATTCTGTTTTTGGTAATTTTTAATTTTGCCTTGGGGTGTTATCCAGCCACGTTGGAGTGTTACAAGTGGCGCTATGGCACCCAACAACAGCACCGCGCCTTGCGACGACCCGCGACCCATGGGCGTCGGGCTTTTGTTGCCTTTTTCCATCGGCCATTTCGCCAATGATTGGGCGCCTACGGCGATTTGGCTGATCGTGCCGGCGGTGGCTGTCGCCATGGATCTATCGCCCGCCG
>JAPKDN010000891.1 GCA_028822575.1 Alphaproteobacteria bacterium
CTTTTGGAATGAACTTGCGCCTAGTCTTTCCGTTCCGCCGTATCGAGAAGTTGCGCGATATTCCAAAAGATAAATGGCGAGCTCAGGGGGTGCTGACCTATGTGAACCAACTTTTCCCCAACACCGGCCTTGCCACGCTGTCCAACCACTATCTACTAGTCATCCTGGAGCCGGTATCGGTCACCGAATCACGCTGGGTGATCTATCGCCTGCGTCCACCCAGCACCGATGACTCGGTGGAAGATCTAGAGAAGTCAAAACGAGACGCCGCCTTCGTCAAGGATAACGGCGTCGTCGAGGACCGGGCAGCGGCCTGCTCGATCCAGGCGGGCATGGCCGGTGAAGGCAATACGCATTTCACTTTTGGTCGCTTCGAGAGATCAGCAGTCCACCACCAACAACAGTTACACGAGCATTTGGAGAAACTCTCCAAAATGCTGTAACCGCCGCATCCGGGGAACGCTGGATCTAAACCGTTAAGCCGAAACACCTGCTTTGAACAGTGCCTCGATCTCAGTCTCGGAAAACCCAGATTCAGCAAGGATTGCGCGGCTATGTTGGCCGAGCTTGGGTTGCATGCGACGGATTTCCGATGGATTGTTCGAGAACCGGATCGGCGGGTCTGTCATCCGCACCGTTCCCTCGCTCGGGTGCTCCTCCATCCGCCAGAAACCGCTGGCGACCAGTTGTTCGTCATCCAGCAAGTCTTCCAGTGAATTCACGCTCATCACCGGTATGCTCGCGTCGGTCAAGGCTTCCTGCCATTCGGCCGTCGTCCGCTCGGCGATCATCTCGCCCAGTAGGTCGTATACCTCTTGTGAGTTGTCGACGCGCGCTGCCTGGGTGGTGAATCTCGGATCGCCCTTCAAGTCCTCGCGGCCCGCCAGCTCGAACATCTGACGCCAATTCTCGTCGCTATAGGGCAGCACCGCGAGGAATCCATCCTTGGTGGCATAAGGCCGTCGCCCCGTGTTCAGCAACCGCGCGTAACCCATCGGACCGGCCGCCGGCTCGAAGGCGGCGCCATAGAGATGCTCGATCATAACGTTGTCAACCAAGCTCTCGAACATCGGCACCTCGATCGACTGCCCGTTCCCCTCGCGCTCGCGGCAGAACAGCGCCGCCAGGATTGAGCTGACAACGTTGTACGACGTCGTCTTGTCAGCCACAATCGTTGGTACGAATCGCGGCTGATCGGAAACCACGGCCTGCAAACTAGCGATGCCCGAGGCGGCTTGGATGATGTCATCATAGGCCGGGCTATCGGCGAGCGGTCCATCGGCGCGAAACCCGTAAGCCGCGCAGAAAATCAAACTGGGGTTGTTGGCGGCGAAACGCTCATAGGTCAATTCCAGCTTAGTCGCAACTTTTGGGCGCATATTGTGCATGAACACATCGGCCGTATCGACGATCCGCAACAAAGCGTCCCTGCCCTCACGGGTTTTCAGATCAAGCACGATGCTGCGTTTATTACGGTTGGTCGACATGAAAAGAGAACCCATGCCGGGGTTCTTGCGTGGTCCCATGTGCCGGGTCGTATCGCCAGTCGGGGTCTCGATTTTGATGACATCAGCGCCCATGTCACCCAGGGTCTGAGCGGCCCAGGGTCCCAAAATCACCGTCGTCAAATCCACGACGCGTATGCCGTTCAAAGTGCCGGGCATGTCTTCCGTCCAAATAGTTGATCGTCGAAGTGGAGGGATTTTGAAGCTCGGGACCCGCACGGTCGAGAATAGCTTGATCCCAAAGGCCAAACATCAGGTTTATGGTGCGACCTCGCGGCGTTGCGGCGTGTAGCCGTAACCCACGCCTATCTCGGCGTTCATGAACGGTGCACAAGCTTTAAGGCAGTCACTTTCGGTCAAAAGCATCACCGACACCGGGCGAACCTGATAAGCAGCCGAACTGTCGACTGTCGGCGGTGGCGGGGCGCATCACGTCCAGTTC
>JAPKDN010000892.1 GCA_028822575.1 Alphaproteobacteria bacterium
CCTTGCCATTCAGTTTTCCAAGCCCACCGCCAAGCGCCACCTTACTTTCGGCTAGGACCCGTCCTCTAAACGCCTCGGCGTTGATGCCATCGGGCATTAGCACGGCGGTAACCGAGTTTGACCGATCAGTCGGATTGACCGCAAACAGGCTAAGACCGTTGCTATCCGACCAGGCCTCGACTGCGCGGCGTGTAGCCTCGCCGAGCCGGGCATGGCGCGTGAATACCGCGTCTAGACCTTCCTCCTCCAGCATCGCCAAGCCCTCTTGCAGGGCATAGAACATGTGCAATGGCGCGGTGCCGGCGAAACGCATCCGCCCTTCCTGAGTCGCCAGCTCGCGCCAGTCGAAATAGCGGCGCGGTAGGGTCGCTGTCTCCGTCGCCTTCATGCCCTTGTCGCTGACAGCGTTGATGCCAAGGCCAACTGGAAGCATCAGACCTTTCTGAGAGCCAGCGACCGCGACATCGACGCCCCACTCGTCAAACCTGAAATCCATTGAGGCCAATGACGAGATGGTGTCGACCATCAGCAAAGCCGGATGCCCGGCCTCGTTCATCGCCGCGCGAATTCCAGCAAGGTCGTTGATGATGCCGGTGGAGGTCTCGTTATGGACCACGCAGACTGCTTTGATCTCGTGATTTGTGTCGGCCCTCAGGCGCTTGGCGATGCGGGACGGAACGATGCCGGTATTCCATTCGGACGGAATGCTCTCGGTGCGCAGACTGGTATTCTCGATCATCCGGCGCCAGGATTCGGAAAAATTTCCGGTCTCTGGCAATAGCAACAAATCACCTGGCGAACAGGTATTGGCGATCGCCGCCTCCCACGAGCCATGACCGGTGGAGGCATAGGCAATAATCTCGGCCTTGGTGGTCTTCAGTACCCGACGTAGACCGTTCAGGCATGCCTCGTTGATTGAAATGAATTCGGGCGACAGAAAATCCAACGCTGGACGGTGCATGGCGCCTAGTACTCGGTCGGGGATGTTCGTTGGGCCAGGGACATTGAGAAATTCACGACCGGGGCGATAAGTCACTCTTCAACTCCTTCAACTATATAGAGCGTTCCGTCGGAGCCGGCTTGGCGCAGTTTCACCAGTTCGGTATAGGCCTCGGAATTGTACCATTCAACGGCGCGCTCATAGCTCGGGAAGCGGGCGATCACAGTACGGTTATGCGCCGGCGCCGGCCCCTCCAGCCCAAGCTGTCGACCACCGCGCGCCAGATATTCGCCGCCATAGCCCTGAGTGACCTCGGGAACACGGACCCGGTATTTCTCGAAGGCTTCCTCATCGGTGACGGTTACCTGGGCAACCAGATAGGCATAGGGCATTAGGGGCTCCAGATTACGGGTAAGTTGGTGAGAGTAGACGATCATCGCAGGGGAACGAGGTCGGGGGAATTGAGAAATTCTAACGAGAGGGATTAGGGGAGGTTGTTGAGGGTGACGGAGGCGCCTCGTTCCAAGGAAAACTTGTCATCCCGGCGAAGGCCGGGTCCCAGTCCACTGAATTTGGAAGGTCAAGATTGTTGCAATCCTGGCTTGGCCGTCTCGAATGATTGCCTCGACGGTCCAATGTCGCTCTGCTAGCAGAACGGGTCCCGGCCTTCGCCGGGATGACAATCGAGGGAGACCACGATCATTACTCACCAACTTGGTACCCGGAGAGCACCCGCGCTGGGCGGATTTTCCCGAAGCTTGGTCCAACATAAAAGATGCCAGCGCTAGCGCGGCCCAAAACCCAAATCATGACAACGCGCTCCGCTCTCATCACATCTATGAAATCCCGTTGACCCACTTCCGCATTCCGGCTTAAGTGCTTCCCACGTTCGAAACGGTGGAATTTTGCTTCGTTCTCCCCTTCATCGGCGGTGGCCTCCGGGGCTGACCGCATAAAAATAAAAGGGATGGGTTCTCAAGGGGCCGGTGGTGCCGGGTTGAATCG
>JAPKDN010000064.1 GCA_028822575.1 Alphaproteobacteria bacterium
ATCACCGGCACCCAGGACGTCCCAACCAACCTTGTTCGCAAGGCGGTCGCGCGATTGAAAAAACATACCGTGCTTCCGGTCGCGGTTGGCTTTGGCATCAAGACCCGTGAACAGGCGGCGATGATAAGCCAGGTGGCCGACGCTGCCATCGTCGGAACGGCCGTGGTTAACGTTATCGCGGGCAAACTTGACATGAATGGTGATCCGGAGCCCGACACGGTACGCAATATCGTCGATCTGGTTAGTGATCTTGCGGCTGGCGTTCGTGGCGCCCGAAATTAACCTGGAACACAGCTTAACGGCGTAGGGATCAAGCCGATGAACTGGATCACCAACTCTGTCCTACCAAAAATAAAGGCGCTGGTGCAACAGCGGGAGGTGCCGGAAAATTTCTGGACCAAATGCCCAAGCTGCGATGAAATGGTTTTCCACCGCCAGCTTGAAGAAAACCATCAGGTCTGCCCGCATTGCGATCATCACATGGGCTTGGATGCCGAAGCACGTCTTACAATGTTGTATGACAATGGGGAATACACGAAAGTTGAACTTCCCAAGCAAGTGCCCGTCGACCCTCTTAAATTCAGAGATCGAAAACGTTACATCGACCGGTTAAAGGAAGCCCAGACAAAGACCGGCGCCAATGATGCTATCGTCATCGCCCATGGTGACCTCGGCGGAATGCCCGCCGTGGCTGGGGTGTTCTCATTCGCTTTCATGGGCGGTTCGATGGGCATCGCCGTCGGCGGCGCGCTTTTGCGAGCAGCGCAATTGGCGGTTACGCAAAAAGCGGCGTTGATCGTCTTCCCGTCATCCGGCGGCGCCAGGATGCAGGAAGGGATTTTGTCCCTGATGCAGATGCCGCGCACGATCATCGCGGCGGAGATCGTCAAGGAAGCTGGCCTGCCTTTCGTGGTCGTGATGACCAATCCAACCACCGGTGGCGTCACCGCGTCATTCGCGATGCTTGGGGATATACATCTGGCGGAACCCGGTGCGATCATCGGTTTCGCCGGTCAACGGGTGATTGAAGAGACGATCCGGGAAAAGCTCCCCGAAGGCTTCCAGCGTGCAGAATATCTGCTGGAGCATGGCATGGTGGACATGGTTGTCAGCCGCTGCGAAATCCGGGAAACCCTTATCCGGATTCTGGGACTGATCAATCAGCCAAGACCCGCTGCCGGTGTGCTACCCCTGCCGGGGATAGCACCAAAGAACTGCAGTGTTGCCAAAACTGTCCCGACGGAACCCGGCGGCGCCACGGACGGTGTGCCTGTGCCCGGTTGATTGTACGATCCATCCAAGGGCGATCTAAGACCATGATTCCCGATCCAATTCTTGAACGCCTTTCCAAACTGCATCCAAAAGTTATGGACCTTTCTCTCGAGCGCCTAGAACGTCTGCTCGCGGCGCTTGGAAGACCGGAACAGAGACTACCTCCGACCATCCATGTCGCCGGCACAAATGGCAAGGGCTCGACGGTGGCGATGCTCCGCTCGATTCAGGAGGCGGCCGGACGGCGGGTGCATGTTTATACCTCTCCCCACTTGGTCCGCTTCGCCGAGCGCTTTATCGTCGCCAGCACGCAGATCGACGATGCGGGCCTCAGCGCCATTCTCGAAGAATGTGAGATCGCCAACGAGGGCCTGGGAATAACCCTATTCGAGATCACCACGGCGGCGGGGATGCTTGCGTTCTCCCGGGTGCCGGCTGATCTGTTGTTGTTGGAGGTTGGTCTTGGTGGGCGTTTGGACGCGACGAATGTGATCAGTCATCCAAGCCTCTCAATTATTACGCCCGTGTCCTTGGATCATCAGCATTACCTGGGCGACACGATTGAGGAGATCGCCTACGAGAAGGCTGGAATTCTAAAACCGGGCGTACCCGCGGTCATTGGACGACAATCCGAGGCGGCACTGGACGTTATCCGGAATAGAGCAGAAGAAATCGGTGCCCCGCTTGCGATTCAAGGCCAGGACTGGACGGTAAAGCCAAACGGTGACGGACTGGTGTTTTGGACCGACAGTATGACCCTCCATATGCCGCAGCCGGCCCTACCAGGGGCGCATCAGATCGACAATGCTGGGGTCGTGTTGGCTGCGACTGAAATACTCCAGACCACCTTTCCGGTCTCGGCGACGGTGCTGGCGGAGGGAATGATCCGGGTCCGATGGCCGGCCCGACTACAAAAGCTTACGAAAGGGCCTATGTTCGAGGGCCTCGGCGACGATACTGAAATCTGGGTGGATGGAGGCCACAATAGCGATGCGGCGCGGGTGATCGCGGACACTGTATGGGCTTGGACGAAAACAGCTCCGAATCGCGCCATCCATCTAATATATGGCACGCTGAATTCCCGTGATCCCAAGGAATATCTCGGCGCTTTCAAAAATATCGTCGGTCAGGTTCGCGCCGTCACGATCCCCAGGGAACGCAACTCGATCACCGCTGAAGCCGCCGCCGAAGCCGGGCGCGGCGTCGGTCTGGATGCCGCCGCGTCACTCTCTGTCACCGAAGCCGTTCGGACAATCACCGCGACGTCACGGAGTCCTAGGACGATCTTGATTTGCGGGTCGCTCTATCTGGCGGGAGCGGTTCTGCACGATCACGGATAAAATTCCCCAAACAGGCTCGACCATCCCTTGTGAACCCCGTGCCTAAATCAATCGCCGCTTAGCGCATCCTCAACCCATTCGGTCAGCTTATGCGGCGGCAATGCGCCAATCTTGGTCGCCGCAACCTCGCCATCCCGGAACAGCATCAAGGTCGGGATACCGCGTACACCATAGGTCGACGGCGTATTTGGGTTATCATCGATGTTCAGCTTGGCGACGGTTACCCTGTCGCCAAGAGTGGCCGCGATATCTTCCAGGGTCGGAGCGATCGCCTTGCAGGGACCGCACCATTCCGCCCAGAAGTCGACCAGAACAGGCTTGCTTGATTGTAAAACATCAGTAGCGAAGTCGGCGTCGCTGGTAGGGACCGTTGCCATGGAATTCACTCCTGGAAGCACCATCGTGAGGATCGGCATTTTCGAATCTCGCCGATCATTAAGTTGAACCTAGGAACCGCCCACCCGCCCGTCAAGGGCTGGTAAGGGTGATTGTCCAAGACCCGCGGAAACGCTCAGAAGATCGGGCGGTAGCTCCATCAAATTTGGCCCGTCGGTCCATAAAAGTGCACATCTTATCGGCCTGCCTGGATAAATTTCACCAAGCAGGATCCGATAAGCGGCCATCTGACGAAGATAGGCGGTGGGTACATCCTCGACCCGGATCGGTGGCGGTCTGTTAGTCTTGAAATCGATCACCATGATTGCATCATCGCGCACCAAAAGCCGGTCTATCCTGCCCGACAACACGATCGTATTCGCCCCCTCGCCCACCGTGCCGACAATAGGCACCTCGGCCAAGGCCTGGCCGTCGAACAGATCGCGTAAAGCCGGGTCATTCAAAAGGGACAGGGTCTCAGTTAGATATAGCTCTTGTTCCTCATCTCCCAGATCGTGAACCGCGCGGGCGAGATACCCTCTCGCCGCGCTGGTTCGTCGTTCCGGATCCAACAGCGGAAGCCATTGCAAGAGATAATGGATTATCCGACCGCGCCTAAACCGCCTGGTGCCGCCGTCTTGAAACGGAGAGCGGACCGGCATTTCCGGCTCCAACCGTGACGGCGAAAGCGGTCGGGGTGGCATGGTGTCGTCGATTGGCATCGATGTCGCCCATCCCGGAAGACTCGAGGCGGGGGGCGGTGGCTCTATCGCGCCAAACCGTCCGTCCGGCGGATCGGATTGTGGCGAATCAACGACCAACAAATCACCCTCGACGCGGGCAATTGGCTCCAAGCCATCGTGGATCATCTGATACCAACTCGCCGCGCTCGAGGCCCGTTTCGTTCCCCAACCCGCGACGTAGAGCCGATCCTCGGCGCGGGTCATGGCGACATACAGAAGTCGGTGATATTCCTGGTCGCGTTTATCAGCTGCGAGGCGGCGCGCCTCGGCAGAAATCGGCGTGTCCGTATCACGGTTCGGCGACCAGATTGGCAAGGCGAATCCATCGGGATCCTCGGTCCATAGCAGCTTTGGCGTGCGGTCGGGGGCGGCCATCGTGTCGGGCAGAAAGACTATTGGTGCCTGCAAACCCTTGGAGCCATGCACGGTTAGAATGCGGACCTGGTTTGACTGGCCGGTCTCCAGATCGCGTTTCACCTCGAAATCTGCCGCCGCCAGCCAGTGCAGAAAACCTTGTAGAGACGGAACATGGGATCGCTCATATTCCAGGGCCTGAACTAGAAATTCGTCGACTGGGTCGCCCGCCTCTGGACCGAGGCGCTCCAGTATGCCTCGGCGGCCGCCACCCGCCAGCAGCTCGGCGTAGAGCTCATAAGGCGGTGTGAAATCGGCGCGCGCCAACCAACGCGAAAGTATTCGGTATATTCCCGCGAATTCCTCGTCCGTTGCCGCCCGAGCCCGCAACACCCGCCAAAGTCCCTGTTTGCCACGATCCCAACAAAGCTCGAACAATCGACCTTCATCAAGTCCGATCAACGGGCCTTTCAGAACAACTGCTAAATTAAGATCATCTTCTGGTAGCAGCAGGAACTGGCCGAAAGCGACCAGATCCATCACCGCTAATTGATCGGTAAGCACCATCCGGTCAACGCCAGCGACCGCGATTCCCCGATCTTTCAGGGCGCGGACCAATTCACCGACGAAACGCCCACGCCGGCGCACCAGGACCATGATATCTCCAGGCCTAATCGGGCGATCTTTAGATAGCAAAACCTCTTCGTTCGCGAGCCATCCTTCAATGGTCTCGGCGACTTTTCCGGTGAGCCGGCGGCGTGGCTCGTCGCCTTCGCGCTGGTTTACTGGGGGCTCCCACCCAGCCCGTTCTTCGCCGTCCTCGGCCGGCATCTCTGCTGGCCAGACCTCGACACGGCCCGCCTGACTAGTGCGATGAGCGCGATGTCTAAGATCACGCGGTGTGCCATCGATACTGTTTTCCAAGACGCCGACACCCGCTGATGACGTATTGAAGACCGCGTCGACTGCGCAGAGGACGGCGGTCGTTGATCTGAAGGACATGTCGAGTTCGATACTCGCCCAACCCTTCTCGGCGGCGGTTACCCGCTCGGCAAAACTCGCCCGCATATCCAGGAATCCTTGCGGGTCGGCCCTCTGGAAACTGAAGATCGATTGTTTGACATCGCCAACCGCGAAGGCAGTGCGATCTGCGATCGTGTCGATGCCGGTCCCGACGAAAAATTCTTCGGTCAGCTTCTGGACAATGCTCCACTGTTCAAGATTCGTGTCCTGGGCCTCGTCGATCAATACGTGATCCAGTCCGCCATCAAGCTTGAACAGGACCCAGGACGCCACGCCTGGACGCCAGAGCAAGTCCCTTGCGGCTAGGATCAGGTCATCATAGTCGACAAAGCCATGCCGTCGCTTGCCGGCTTCGTAGGTTTCGAGGATCGCCGTAGACACACGCATCAGGGCAACCGTTCGCATCGCCAAATCCAACGCGCGCCGACGGTCTTCCAGCTCCAACAATCTTTGGGCTTCCTCGGTCAGACTTTCCAGAACGCCGACAAAACCTTCCACAACCTTTTTCGTGGCAAGACGGGCTCGGACATTCCCGTCCTTTGTCAGGAACGCTGATTTATAGAAGTCGATTCCGGCGGCCCGTTCATCCGGCGCGCTCAGCCAGGCCGCGATAATGTCGCCACGCTCAACATCGGTCTTCGTGCCGGTAAGCAACGCTTCCACCGCGCTCCGTAGCGCCACCGGATCACAAGCCGCGTCCAGAACAGCCTCGCCGATCAGGCCCTGATCCGTCGCCTCTTCATCGACACCCAACAGAGCGCGAATTCTGGCCGCGAGCTCGTCGAAGCCACCGGCCTCGGTGATCGCCGCGCTAAGCCTCGCTCGCTCCGACAATAAATCCCCCACCAGTTCCGACAAGCCATCCTCGGACACCCGTGCCGTTACCTCCGACAGGGCTTTGGCGAGGTCAGGGGCCGCGCCACCACGCGCGCTAAAGATCATCAGATCCCGCGCCATCCGCATCCGTTCGGCGGCAGTGCGCTCATCCAGGACATCGAATTGGGGCGGAAGGTTCGCTTCCAAGGGAAAACGCTGAAGGACTGACTGACAGAAGCCGTGGATCGTCTGGACTTCCAACCCGCCGGGCGCATCCAGGACCGTGGCGAAGAGCCGGCGAGCACGCGCCACTTCGATCTCCTCTGGTGGCGCTCCGGACAGCTGATCAAGCTCCTCTCGTAACGCGTCATCCTCGGTGACTGCCCATTTCGACAATCGACCCGCAATCCGCGTGGCCATTTCCGCCGCTGCCGCCTTGGTGAAGGTCAGACAAAGAATCCGCTCGGGTCGCGCGCCGGACAGGAGGAGTCTAAGGACCCGGTCGGTAAGGACCTTGGTCTTGCCGGATCCCGCCGACGCGGCGACCCAAACCGACTGATCCGGCGCCGACGCGTTCTGTTGCAACGCCAAAGCGACGCTGGCGACCGAACCATCGGGCCGATCATCCCCTGTCGCCGGTGACTTCCCAGTCATGAAGACCATTCCTTGACTCGGGCGAGATGCCCGTAGTCGTCATAACGCGGCGCCAGATCCGGATCTGGGACCGCCAGATATGGTGTTTCTTGACGGTCAAAGGCCTCTATCAACCGGCGCAATCCCGCCTCTGCCTCTTCGACAAGAGTGTCGACGTTTTGGTCATGGGCGCGCATTTCACCAGCAGGCTCACCGCCGGTCAGCCGCCAATAATCGAGAGAAGCGGTCTCACCGGACGGCAGGTCGCCAAAGCCACCTCGTCGCAGAATCAATGCTTCCAAGGGCAGTTGCGGCGCCAGGCCAGTATCGACTTCCGACCGGCGCGGCACCACGCCAGTTTTGTAATCAATGATCGTCCAAAGACCATCTGCCCGACGATCAAGCCGGTCTGCAATCGCCGAGAGTTTGACCGGCCCCAACAGCCCCGGTAGTTCAATCTCGCCTCGAATTTCACTATATGATGCCGCGAGGCTTGGGGCGCGCTTGGCCTCGGTGGCGATGAACCAAGCGGCAATCCGCTCAAACCTGGGCCACCAGAAGGCCCAAACGGCGGGGTGGTCAATCACGGCCTCGAAAGCCTGGCGACCATGGTCAAACAATGCCGAAAGAGCTTGATCGGGATCGCTTATCGGGCCGGTGTTTATAAAACCGTCAAGCGCGTCATGGATCAAATTCCCTCGGTCTGCCGCCCCCGGCTCACCATCCAATGGGTCCAGGGCTCTCAGGTTCAGGATGCGCCGCGCATAAATCGCATAGGGGTTGCGTTGCCAAGTACCGATTTGGGTTACCGAAAACGACCTAGGCCGCGCCGAGACGGGGGGCCGCGGGCGCGGCGGGGCAAGTCGGGTCACGCGCTCAGCCGCGTCCAATCTGGTCTGCCATCCCCGCCAATCAGCATTGAGGTCGTTTCCCCGAAGAAGGTTCGGCGCGTCCAGCGCGTCCAACACTGACTGAATGCGCAACAACCACCGAGACGGCACCGTTGGCGTGCCGCCCACCCGCTCCGAGCGCGTGATAATGACTTCCGCCGCGCCGCAAGCCTGAACGAAATCATGAGCTGATTGTCCAATCCGAACCTCGGGCAATGGCAGGCCCAAGGCACTCCGCATGGGGCGACTGAGCCAGGGGTCGGCGGTTGTTTCGGGTGGCCAAACGCCTTCGTTGAGGCCCCCCAGCAGCACCCGGTCATAGGTCTGTAGCCGGCCTTCGAGTGGGCCAAGGATCGCCAGTCGTGGATGGGCCCCATGCCGCGGCCTGAAAACCTTGTCGTCGAGCAGGGCATCAAGCAGCGCGACATAGTCACCGCCGTTCATTTCCGGCCAATCCCGCGCAACCGCATAGAGATCGGCTAGAAAAGCTGCTGCCTGCTCCCCAGCGTCGCCTGCCCAAATAGTGGAGGTTCCGTCATCCCATTCCGTTGCGGCCAGGCTCTCCGCCAAGTCGTTATGGACAAGTAGTATCTCCTGGAGTGCGATCGTTGGGTTGGCGATGGTGGCCTCGAAATTCCGGAAGGTGGGCGCCAGCGCTCCCAGCCACGTGACCAACGCGCGCCCGTCGTTAATCGTTTCGCGCCGGGCTGTGTCGGTCGTCTCGCGCTCAAGCGCCGACAACAGGCCGTCTATTCCTGGCCTCGGACGCGGCCCGCGCAAGACAAGACGTTCAAGCAGACGAACCCGCCGGCGAAAGACACCGGGCGCGAGACCACCCCGGGCGAGTGGATGCTTGAGTGCCGCCAAAAGTGGAACCGGCGCTAGGCCACCCGCCACCATCGCCCCGGTAAGCCGCCAGAAAGCGAAGGATGGCGTGTCTGCCAAGGGCTGTCCGGCGGAATCATCAACCTCGATGGCCCAACGCCTAAGCTCGGACTTCACCCGTCTGGCCAATGCTCGATCCGGTGTAATCAGCGCGCAGGTTTGCGCTTCCGTCTCCAGCGCCTCTCGCATCGCCAGGGCGATGACGCCGGATTCTTCCTGCACGCTCGCGCATTCGATCAGGGTAAGGCCAGCCAAGGCGCTGGGGTCGATATCGCTCTTCGATAGCTCTCGCCAACGATCCGTGGTTTCGGCGGGCCGCATGGCCTCGCGCAATAGCCGAGTTCTCGCCGATTCAGGCGGAGATACAACGTTGGGAAGCCAACTTGAGACAGCTGGGCGTTCCACATCCAACCGTTTCAACAATAACGACAAGGCGTGCTGGGGATGTGCGCTGTCCGAGCCGACTGCGCGCCAACTCGCGTCGTCTAAAGCCATGTCCAACCCCGGGAGAACCACCGCTCCGGCTGGCAACCTGGCGACCACGGCCATGAGACGCGCTGTCGCTGGAACCGTGCCGGTTGAACCGGCGATGGTTATCTGGCGTCTCGGTGGGGTCCGCGTCCATCGATCACACAGATCGCCGAGCATGCGGTCGCGCCGGACCGCAGGATCGACGGCTCCTTCCTCTTCCAGAAGACGCGGCCAGAACTCCCTGGCGATCAATAGAAAATCTAAGGTTTGCCGCCAATGTCTCGCATGTTCGTCGGGAACCAGACCAGCAAGAGCCTTGAAGGAGATCCCTTCGGTCTGCATTTGATCCAGCAGGCGGGCCAGTTCCATCGCTAGGCGTGCGGCCTGATCCGGCGATGCGCTGGGCCGCGACGCTCTACCCGAGGTTGACGACAAATAACGCATCACCAGACGGGTTAACAGCAACTGGCGTCGAAGCTCCGAGATCGCCGGTGGACAGTCGTCGCCGGTCTCAGCCTCCAGGGCAAAAGCGGTGTCTCCAAACGGTTCGTCCTCGTCGACGTCGCCGACGGCGCGGATCTCCGGCAATAGCATCGCGCGGCCCTGGCCCAACCTGAGGAAGGCTTCTGCCAAAACCCGGCCGGCCCGGCGGTGTGGGACCAACACAATGCCTTGACCAAGTGTTGGGGGATCGCGATCCGCGCGCCGCCACAGCCCTTCCGCTAGGCCATCCGCGAAGGAGCACTCGCTGGGAATGTTATAAATCCGCAGCGTATCCATCCCTGGGTTCAGAAAAAAGGAACAGCGGGCGCGTGCCCGTTGGCGAACCGGGTTCGGGCGACCTCCAAATCCTCGGGCGTGCTGATGTGATACCAAAGCCCGTCATGAAGCACACCGAAAAGACGACCCAACTCGGCCGCCCGATCATAAAGCCAGTTCAACGAGAACGCGCCCTCGGGCGCCCCCTTCAGCAAGGTCGGGTTAATGATCGAAAGCCCCATATAGGCGTACGGCGCGACCACCGCTTCCTGACGGCGTTCCAGCCGCCCATCCTGGTCCATGGTAAAGTCACCGAGACCGCCAAAATTCGGCACCCTGGCAATTGGCATCAGCATCAACAACACATCCATACGATCCGGGTCCCAACTCTCCGCGAGACGCAGGAGCGGGCTCTTCATGCCGTCGATCCACACGCTATCCCCATTGATAACGTAAAACGGATTAAGGCCTAGAAGTGGCAGCGCCCGAACCACCCCCCCACCGGTCTCCAGAGGCTCATCCTCGGCTGACAGAACCACCTGAGCATCGCCCAGTTCAGTTACGAAATCAGCGATCTTACCCGCCAGGTGAGAGGCGTTGATCACGGTCTTCCCGACGCCGGCGTCACGCAGATGGTCGACGGTACGTCCCAATACCGATTGGCCGGATATGACCAGAAGCGGTTTCGGGATCCGTTCCGTCAGCGGCAACATGCGTTTGCCACGCCCGGCGGCCAGGATAATGGCGTGATTCGGAACGTCTGTGGTTCGCGCGGGCAGATGGCTCAGGAACATCAGG
>JAPKDN010000893.1 GCA_028822575.1 Alphaproteobacteria bacterium
CGAAATGCCAGAGCGCCACGTGAACCTTTCGGGCGCCTCTGTTGGCGTCGATCGGGGAATTGTAAATCCGGTCGCGGTGGCTGTCGTTAATGGCGATGGCGCAATTGTGCAAGTGGACCAGCCTCGTGGCGCAGAAATCGGCCAATCAATCCGGACCGCTGATCGTCGGCGTCGCGACGAACAAAAACGCCGTGGGCGCACGACTAAGCGCCATATCGGTCGGGTCGATCACGCTCTTCATGTGCTTGCCAACGATATCGTCAACACAGCTAAGCTTCACCGAGCGCCTGTCGTGCTGGAGAATTTAAGCGGATTCAAAAAAACGATTACCGCTAAGCGAGTAAAGGGGGCTCGCCACGGCGGTTGGCGGAAATCGTTGAAAAAGGTTCAGCTTGGCAAACTTGAGGGCATCCTCACTTACAAGCTTGCCTTGGCCGGCTTGCCGGAACAGATCCACGCAGGTCCAGTGGATCACGCATTTGCCATCGGCCAGAAGTCCCGCCCTGGCCAGGATGAACGCGGCGTCCGAGGTGCCAATTAGCTCACCCCCCATCGCGACATGGGCGCGCATGATCCTGAAGACGTTATGGTCCAAGAAACGCTCGGACGAAACGCCGCCACAACAGATCACAAGGGTTGAGGAATCCGGCGCCTCGAGGCGGCCATCGACCGCTACCTGCGTCCCGTTGGCGGTGGAAACCGGCTCCCCGTCAACGGATTGGAGCTCCCATTGGAAAAGTCTTGCCTCCGACAGGACATTGGCGGCGCGTAATGGATCAATCGCGGAGCCTAACGAGACCATGGAAAAATTTGGCAACAGAAGCAGTACAACGCGTTTAGGCTGATTAGGAGCCAATGCCCTACCGGTCCCAAACAGCTTCGCTTGGGGGGTGTCTTGGGCCAGGTCGATGCTTTCCGCCGTTACGGTCATTTCCGCGCCCACTCCGCTTTATGGGAGCGCGCCGGCCCCCGTGATTTCCTCGACGTCGTCTAGGTGAACTCTCGGCCGCGCATATCGAGACCTTCCCCAACCAACGTGCCGCGCGCCGTCCGTAGATGCGCGGTGATCAGCTGAGCTGTTTTTTCCGGGTCACGCGACTTGATGGCGTCAACGATCTCGCGGTGTTGGCGATGGTAGATGGCTATCGTATCCGGGTTCAGGGTTTTGGCTTTCACCATGCTCCATTGATCATGTGCGCGCACCTCGTTGACCTGTTTGTAGATCCAACTCATCAAGGCGTTCTTGGCGCAATCCACCAAGGTCGTATGGAATCTTTCATCCAGCGCGGAGAAGGTTTTTTGATCCGCCGGGCCCTGCTCAAAAGCCAAAAGGATTTCCTCGAGCTTCTGGATATCTAGATTGGTTGCCTTGACCGCCGCGTGCCGGCCGATTTCAGGCTCCAGGGCCCGTCTGGTATCGATCATCTCGATCGGACTCGTGGCTTCGATGATCGAGCCGACTTCGACGGGATCGACATAGGTGACATAGGTTCCACTACCGGCGCGACGGACCACCCAGCCCGATTCTTCGAGGCGCTTGAGAGCTTCTCGAATGGTTCCTCGGGCGGCATCGAAACGTTCGGCCAGCTCGCGCTCCGGCGGCAGCCGATCGTTGTGGAGAAAGCTGCCGGCCTTGATATCCTCCCGGATAGCATTGGCGATGCTTGTCGAGCCTGCTCTGGTCGTGGTTCCCACCGGGCCGTTACTCCTGTTCCAAGTTTCTATAGTGACGTTTTTGGCCGTATTGGTCCAATTAATTAGACCAAAAAGACGATTTTCCAAAAATCTGGTTGATTATGGTTCAATTTTGGTCTCAGAAATCGTACAAGCTTTGATCCATGCGTTGAAAATCAATGCGAAGCCGAATTGTACCGGGACTATACCAAATGTCTTTTCCAGAATCAGTGGATTTCGTGGTGATCGGGGCCGGTATCCACGGT
>JAPKDN010000894.1 GCA_028822575.1 Alphaproteobacteria bacterium
TCCGACAACACCCGAGCGATTATCCTGCGAGCTGACGTCATTTTCAGGCCCTTTTCGACGCAAAGCATCGCAACCCGAGATTCTTGGCCGCCGTCCAGCATCTGTGAGACCCATGATTGATAAAACTGAGGGATCATACACCGAGCCGGGTGTGATCAAAACGCCCCATCGGTAGTGAGAAGACCTTGGTGTCGACACAATTCCTAACCGCGCGTAACGCGTCGCAAGGCGGCGTTCATTACGACTACTGGGATGATGCCGGTTGCAATTATCATCAAGGCCGGCACGGCTGCCTCCTCGAGAAGCTCGTCCTTCGCGAATTGATAAACATAGGTAGCCAGGGTTTCGAAATTGAACGGCCTTAGGAGCAGCGTCATTGGAAGTTCTTTCATCACATCAACAAACACCAGTAATCCGCCCGCTAGAAGGGACATTCGAAGCATTGGCACGACGACATCTCGGACACTTTCGCCAAAGCCTCTCCCTAGGGTGCGGCTCGCTTCGATCAGGTTCGGTGGTAGCCGTTCAAGACCGGCTGTAACGGCGCCATAGCCAACAGCTTGAAATCGAACTACGCAAGCGACGATCACGAGGCCGATCCCGCTGGTTAGCCATCCTCCATGCGTAATGCCCAAGAATTCCTGAAAGAATAGAGCGATAACGGTATCCATGGCCCCCCCGGCGGTAACGACACCAATGGCGAGTATCGTTCCAGGGAAGGCATAGCCCACCGACGCGATGGCGGTCAGTCTCCTTAGAACAGGTCCTCCTTTGAATGTGCCGACGAACCCAAGAAAAGCAGCGGAGATCATTACCGCTGCCGCTACGGTGCTCGCCAAGACGAAAGTGTTGAGGGCGGCGTCGATAATAGGCGCCGTGAGATCCAGCGAATGCCCGCGTAAAACAAAGTTCAACAGAACGCCCACGGGGATAAGAAAACCGACGACGACGGGGAATGCGCATACGCCGAAGCAGGCGACGGAGCACCATCCTTTTTGTTTTGTTGGACGAAACGAGACGGCTCGGCGGGTTGTGTCCGTGAATCTACGCTTCGCGCGAGCCATGACCTCAATCGTCAAAAGCGTGAGGATGAAAAGGAACGCCACCACGGCGATTTGTGAAGCCGCTGCCAGATTGTTCATACCTAACCAGACATTGAAGATTCCAAGTGTCAGGGTCTCAATCGCAAAAAATTCAACTGTCCCGAAATCTGAAATCGTTTCCATCATGACTAACGCCAACCCCGCAACAATAGCGGGCCGCGCCAAGGGGAGTGCTATGGACCAAAATAGATTTCTTCCCGTGAGCATACTTGCTTCGAACAATGAAGCAGGCGTGAGTAGAAATGCTGCGCGGGCCATCATATAGACATAAGGGTATAGGACCGCACCGATTACCAACATGGCACCACCCATAGATCGAATCTCGGGAAACCAGTAATCGCGCGTGCTCTTCCAACCAAATACATCGCGTATAACACCCTGAATTGGGCCGGCGAATTCAAGGAAATCCGTATAGGTGTAAGCGATCAAATAGCCAGGCACGGCCGCTGGCAGTAATAGCATCCATTCCAGCGTCCGGCACCCAGCAAAGTCATACCGAACCACCACCCATGCTGAGGAGACCCCGAAGGCCAGGCTTATGGCGCCGACTCCGATCATCAGAATAAGCGTATTGGCGACATAGTGTGGCAAAACAGTTTCAAAGAGGTGTGACCAAAGTCCGCCACTATCCCCGGAAGCCGCGAAGAAGACAGCGAAAATTGGTGCTAGGAGAACGGTTACAAGAACAATGCTCGACAAAGTCCACGGATTAATCAGTGGACGGGAAAACTTCATGGCTCCGCGTAAAATGCTATCTACCATCTAACCCGGTCTATGATTTTTTGCGCGTCTGGTGCCAATTTGGCAATCCGACTAATCGGCATCTGATCTTC
>JAPKDN010000895.1 GCA_028822575.1 Alphaproteobacteria bacterium
CACGATGATGAGGACGACCACGAGCATGACGATTTCGACAGCTTCGTCGTCGAGCTGCCGGAACTCGCATCTCCCAATATTCTGACAGACCGTATCGAAGCCCTGTTCGCCCAACACGACGTCCTCCGCTTGAAAGGCTTCGCCGCGATCGCGGGCAAGGACATGCGGTTACTCGTGCAAGGCGTCGGGACTCGCCTCAACAGCTATTTCGACCGCGATTGGCGCAAGGATGAAGCCCGCCGAACGCGATTGGTGGTGATCGGCCTGCATGGCCTCGATAAAACGGCCATCGAGGCCGTCTTGCAAGACGACATCGGAGCGGCGGCGTAGCCCATGCACCTTCTGGCGGCACAACCGGGACAGATCGTCGACGGCAGTGAAGCCATCGACCTCGGACAAAGTCCGGGCAAGATCGTGTTCATCTCCGCCGCCGATACGGAACTCGCATGCTTGGCTGATATTCGCGCCGGGATGGATGACAAATTCCCGACGCTGCGCCTCGCCAACCTGATGTCGCTCTCCCATAACATGTCGGTCGATCTCTACGTCGATGCAGTCATCCGACACGCAAAGTTGGTCGTTGTGCGGTGTCTGGGAGGGGCCGGATATTGGCCCTATGGGATCGAGCGGATTGCGGAGACTTGCCGCAACCAAAATATCGCGTTGGCGCTGCTCCCGGGCGACGATCAGCCCGATGCAACACTCGACGGTTTCAGCACGCTGGAACGCGAAGCGCGCCACCGCCTCTGTCAGTATCGCATACATGGTGGTTTAGAGAATGACCGCAACTTCCTGCGCTTTGCCGCCACTTTGATCGGTCATGCGACGGACTGGAACCCACCACGTCAATTGTTGCGCGCCGGATTGTATTGGCCCGATCTGGCAACACACGATATCGGCGCATTGCGCGACGTCTGGCAAAACGGCGCGCCGGTCGCCGTAATCACGTTCTATAAAGCTCTCGTACAGGCAGGCACTCTAGCTCCCATCGACGCACTGATCGACGCGCTCTCGACGCGCGGAATCAATCCGCTTCCCATATACATTTCCAGCCTCAAGGACCCCGTTTCGGTCGAACTGCTGACGTCTATCTGCGAGGAAACCGCACCGTCGATTGTCTTGAATGCTACCGGGTTCGCCGTCTCGCAACCGGGCGCACCGAGAGCCGAGACCGCCTTCGACGCCATGGGATGTCCGGTCCTGCAGGTCGTCCTCAGCGGCTCGACCCATGCCGCTTGGGAAGCCAATGTTCAGGGCTTATCACCGAAAGATTTGGCGATGAACGTGGTGCTGCCGGAAGTTGACGGTAGAATTCTTGCCCGCGCCATCTCCTTCAAATCAGAAGCGCGCTACGACCCCGAGACGGAAATCTCCGTGGCGTATCATGAAACGCTACAGGACCGCGTCAACTTCACCGCTGACCTCGCGGCGCGCTGGGTCCGGCTCTCCAAAACGCCGGCACAAGACCGACGGATCGCCATCGTTCTCGCCAATTACCCAAACAAGGACGGACGGCTCGGCAACGGCGTCGGCCTCGACACACCAGCCAGCGCCATCAACGTCTTGAACGCCTTGGCGCGACACGAATACACCGTCGACGGTATTCCCGGCGACGGGAATGCCTTGATGCAGAAACTCTCTGCCGGACCGACCAACGCACTAGACCGCCGACACCTACGCAAAGGGGGTGTCCGTCTATCGCACTCGGATTACCAAGAGCATTTCGACACACTGCCGGATAGTGTGCGTCACAAGGTGAGCGAACGCTGGGGCGCCCCCGCGACCGACCCCTTCGTCGACGGTGCCGATTTACTGCTCCCGGTTCTCGAACTCGGCAATATCGTAGTCGCTATCCAACCAGCGCGCGGTTACAATATCGACCCGGCGGAAAGCTATCACGATCCCGATTTAGTCCCGCCGCACGGCTATATCGCCT
>JAPKDN010000896.1 GCA_028822575.1 Alphaproteobacteria bacterium
CGCAGAACCCTCGACCCGCGCCAGTGAAGATGGCGACCTCCAGGTCGCTGCTTTCGCGGAACTCGATCCAGGTTTCCGCCAGCTCGGTCCGCATTTCATGGTTCAATGCATTCAGCCGCTCCGGCCGGTTCATTCGGACCACGAGAGTTTGTCCGTGACGTTCCGTTTCCACGACTGCCATTCTTTTTTCCTCCCACCAATTTCACCATTGCATCGCTTGGTTGAATTGCCATAATATACCTAAAGGGCCGCGATAACAAGAGGAACTGCGTCATGACCGAGCAAACTGGACCGCTCACCGGCGTCAAAGCCGTAACCTGTTCGACCGCACAGGCGGGGACGGTGCCGTACATGTTGATGGCGGATCTGGGTGCGCAGGTCATCAAGATCGAAGTCCCTGGGATTGGCGACGGTTCACGAACCGCCGGCGTATTGAAGGGGGACATCAGTTCGTTCTTCGAGACCAACAATCGGGGTGTGAAGAGTCTGACTTTGAATCTTAAATCTGAACAAGGCCAGAATATTCTCCACGAACTGGTCAAGGAAGCGGATATCTTCGGCCAGAATTTTCGCCCCGGCGCGGCCGAAAAAAACGGTTTCGGCTATGAAGACCTCAGGAAGATCAATCCGGCGCTGGTATATGTCTCCATCTCGGGTTACGGCCAGCTTGGCCCGCATGCGGGGCTGCCGGGGACCGACGCCATAGGCCAGGCCTTGGGCGGCGTGGCGGAAGCCTATGCGGGGCCGGGCGAGACGATGCGCACCGGCGTCGTCTCGGTGGCCGATGAATCTTGTGCCATCCTCACGTTCGGCGGCCTAATGGCGGCGCTTTACTACGCAAAAAACACCGGCATTGGGCAAAAGGTGGAAACGTCACTGGTCGGCGGCATCGTCCGTCTGATGGGCTGGACGCTGACCACCACGATGTGGCGAAATACCAATCCGATCACCGGCGCGCGTATCAACGGCACCCGCGAACGCCCTGGCATCGCGGCGACTTTCAATGATCGGGATGGCAAGCCGTTGGTGTTTCAGCTGGGTCACAAGGACTGGACGCGCGCCATGGAAGCGTTGGGTTTTCTGCGCACGCTAGAAGAGCGCGGCGCCGATGACCTTGGTCTTGCCTTGGTTTCCGAACAGAAGAAAGACGAGATACTGGGGGCCTTGGCCGAGTTATTCGCCACGGACAGCCGTGACCGATGGGTGGATATCCTGCGCGCGGCCGACATCGTCGCGGCACCGGTCAACACCTTGCTCGAGGCGTCGAATGATCCCGACGTACTGGCAAACGGTTATATCAGCGAGGTCGAGTATCCCGAGATCGGCGAGACCCTCAAGGTACATGGCTCGCCCTGGCAGTTCTCGGAAACGCCCGCCAAACTCGGCATTGCGCCGAAGCTCGGCGAGCACAACGTCGAAATCCTATCCGGGCTCGGCTATAGCGATGAGGAGATATCAGCCCTGCGGCAGGAAAAGATCATCTGAGCACGTCATCTCCTTCGGGAATTAACACCACTGGCGCCTGGCGTATGGGCTGGGCCTGTGTCGGAGCGCTACGGCGGAAGGGCGTCCGAAAACCTTCACATCAGCTGACTCTTTGACCACCTAGTGGTCTGAATCACCTAAAGTACGGGGTATAGGTTTTTTAGTTTGATGCGGGCGTCTTCGGTTGTAAACCGCCAATCCGCTTTGACATTATATTTGTTGCGCCTTTGCAGCCACGCCCGGACGTGTTCCTTGAGTGTTTCGATGTCGGGGATGCGGCGGGCCAGGCATTGCCGGGCGAGGACGGACAATTTCGCTTCCGCCATGTTGAGCCAACTGCCATGCTTTGGTGTGTAGTGCCACTCGAAGCGGTCGGCGATCCGCCGCGCTTCCTCCGGTGGGAAGGCCCGGTAGAGCGAAGCGGCGGTGTGAGTGTTGAGAT
>JAPKDN010000897.1 GCA_028822575.1 Alphaproteobacteria bacterium
CTCCGCCTGGTCGAGGTGTGACCCGCTTGTCTGCGGGAACGAAGCGATCTATCCACTCCCGGACGGGCCACAGTTCAGGTATCTCCAAGTTCGCCATCGTATGGCGCCACAGTCGGGAGATGTGAACCAAGTACCCGTGACTTCCATACAATACAGATTGTCGGGTAAAGATGCCAAAAACCTTGAGAGCTCTCTGGGCCCCGAAGGCATGATAGGATCGCATGAAGCCAGGGCGGTCGATATTGGGCCCCATCGCCGTAAAATATCGATCCAGCATCGCCGAGACCAACGGGGCCGCGATGTCGCGGCGCGAATCCTGCAAAAGCGAAACCACGTCATAACTGGACGGACCTATCACCGCGTCCTGGAAATCCAGCAACCCACACGCGCCCAACCCTTCACGCCCTGAGACGACCATCAAGTTGTCGACGTGATAATCTCGCAAAACCAGTGTATCCGGCGCCGCCCGCAAGATGCTCAGGCATTCCCGCCAAGCCGCCAGATACAGCTCGCGTTCCGTGTCAGTAATACGAAGCTCGATTCCTCGCACCAGGTACCAATCAATGAACAGCGCCGCCTCGGCCAGCAATTTATCATCGTCATAGGCAGGCACGGAATCCGGTACGCCGTCAACGAGGCGATGCCGCAGATCAACCAAGAGGTCTAGCGCCAGGGCGTATAGTGTCTGTTCGTTTTCACCGCTCGCCAAGGCCTTGGTATAGGTCGAGTCTCCAAAATCATCGAGAAGCAGGAAACCGTTTTCGACATCCTTCCCCAAGATCCGAGGAGCGCTGTATCCATAGCTGTTCAACAAGTCGGAGAGGGTCGAGAACGGCACCACGTCTTCAAGGTCCGGTGGCGCGTCCATGACGACATATCTGTCCCCGCCGCTACCAACCCGGAAATATCTTCGAAACGAGCAGTCATCCGCCAGGGGCGCCACTGTGGCGCCGGTCAAACTATTTCGCTCGAGAAAATCGCGAAGCAGACGCGTTCTCTCTAGGTTGCTCTCTGTCTGAACCGTCAAGATACCCTCATGGTTAGTAGCCCGTGCAATCGACCCGCCCAGCGCGCATCGCCTCTTAAGACAACCGATCGCTCGGTGGATTTATCGCAAAAGCTTAAATGTATTTCGAGCCTTTTGAGTGGCAAAAACTCCAGCGCCCGCTGTGGCCATTCAATGAGCACCAAGGCGTCGGCGAAGGCATCGTCCAGCCCCAGTTCGAAAATCTCCTGGGAATCTGAGAGGCGGAACAAATCCGCATGCCAGATAGCAAGAGAATCCGGCGATTTGGCGGTCTCATATACTTGGACCAAAGTGAAGGTTGGGCTCGGAACTTCCTGGTTGGGTGTCGTCAGGGCGCGAATGAAGGCACGCGCGAAACTCGTTTTACCGGCTCCAAGATCTCCGAATAGGCACAACACATCTCCTGAGCCGCACAAGGTCGCCAAGCAATTTGCGAGGTTTCCCAGTTCCGATTCGCCAGCCACACGAAGTTTGGCCAGCACCGTCGCTCCTTGGAAATCACTCTCCATGAAATCGTCCATCACGGCGCGTCCCTTTCAGGATTAGGCCATATCGGCCACCATTGTGTGCTGGGTATCCGCGAGCCGATCCCGGATCCAGCATGATGCTGTTATCCCAATCTCTACCCGTGGCTCGACCTTTACCTGCCCGTCATGCAGTTGGACCAGTCGCCCGACCAATTCCAAGTCCAGTGCGCCCCCGCCTGAGCGACCAGATATCGTCTCCCGCTCGAATGTCTCGAAAACGCAATTCTGCAAATTGTTGGGGATTTCCAACCCGGTATCTGCCACCGCGACAATCTCCGGAGCAATATTTAGCACCAAGGTAAGATTCTTGGCTCTCGACCGTTCCTGAGACTGAATCACGAGACCGTGCATTAGTTCCTGAATGATCACAT
>JAPKDN010000898.1 GCA_028822575.1 Alphaproteobacteria bacterium
TTGCCGGGGGTGGATTGCCTAAAACAGCTCCGCCGTGGGTGGTGCCGATCGCGTCCTTCAGCTAGATTTTCGTGATGGTGAAGATACCGTTGGGCCAAATCCCGTGAACCTTCAAGGATGGATTGCTATCAGCAATCCATCCTCACCGCTTGACGCGTTGTGAGCCTTCACCCATTGCGCTAGAATACCCTCTAATTCCACCTCATAAGGTTTCGCGCCATGAAACGATCGAGAACCCTTACCCTTGCGCTGATGAGCGCGACCGCGCTGACCTTGGCGGCTTGTGACAATCCTGAGGAAGTCGGCATCTTCGAGACGGTCGAGCAATGCGCCACCCAGGAAGGCTTCAATATCGAGGCCTGCGAGGCGAATATGAAACAGGCCCAGGTCGAACATGTCCGGGTCGCGCCAAAATATACCTCGGCAGCCGATTGCGAGGCTGATTTCGGGGCAGAACAATGCGAGACCGCACCGCAGAAGACCAGTAGTGGCGGCTCCGTCTTCATGCCGCTGATGATGGGCTACATGATGGGCAACATGATGTCCGGTCGCTCCGGCGCCGCCACCCAACCGCTGTATCGCTCCAAGGATGATTCCAAGAACTTCCGCACCGGCGACAACCAAAAGGTCTCCGGCAAGACCGGGGTCTCCAAGGTCCCGGGTCAGGTGGCGCGTGCGCCAAGCACCAAAACCTCAACCATCAAGCGGGGGGGATTCGGCTCGTCGGCACGGGCCTCCAGTAGTGGGATCAGAAGAAGCTTTGGCGGCTGATCGACCGACCCATGCAGCGTATATCGATCGCGGAGCGAGACGACTGGAGGCCCCAGGCCGAGGCGCTCGGCTTTAATTTCCATACCCTATATGGGGCGGCCTATTGGGACGAGACCGCCTGTTACCGGTTTAATCTAAAGCAGATCGAGGATGATATCGAGGATCCCAGTGGGGAAATCGAGAACATGTGCTTCGACGTGGTCGGTCGCGCGATCAATGACGAAGAAATATTAAGAAAGCTGGCGATCCCGGAGACGTTCTGGGACTATATTCGGAACAGTTGGATGGGCCAGGACCGCAATCTCTATGGCCGCCTGGATCTGTCCTATGACGGGAATGGCCCGGCCAAGCTGTTGGAATACAATGCTGATACGCCAACGTCGCTTTATGAAAGCGCGGCCTTCCAATGGGTCTGGCTTGAACAGGCGATGGAGCGTGAGATCATTCCGCCGGGCTGTGATCAGTTCAATTCGATCCACGAGACCATGGTCGCGGCGTTTCGGAATTTCGGCATCCCCGGCCCTCTGCATCTGGCAGCCGGCAAGGGCAGCGAAGAGGACGCGGGCACGGTCCGCTATATCGAGGAATGCGCCGCCCAAGCCGATATTAAGACAAACTTCATCTATATGGAAGATATCGGCATCGACGACCAGGGTCGGATGACCGACATGGACGACATGACGATTTCGACCCTGTTCAAGCTATATCCCTGGGAATGGGTAATGGGCGATGAGTTCGGCCTGGCCTTGCCAAAAAGCGGCGCCAAGGTGATCGAGCCACCTTGGCGGGCGATCCTCTCCAATAAAGGTCTATTGCCATTGCTATGGGAAATGTTCGAGGGGCATCCCAACCTTTTGCCAACCTATTTCGCCGATGACCCGAGGGCGGCGGCGCTCGAAGGTGGGTTCGTGCGCAAACCGTTGCTCTCGCGCGAGGGCGCCAACGTTGAGATGATGCGCCCGGGGAAAGAGACCCTTGCCGTGGACGGCCCCTATGGCGAGGAAGGTTTTGTGGTTCAAGCTTTGCATGCATTGCCGGTCTTCGAAGGTAATCACGCCGTGATCGGCTCCTGGCTTGTCGCGAGCCAACCATGCGGCATCGGAATTCGCGAGGATGACTCACCCATCACCAAGGACAGCTCACGCTTCCTGCC
>JAPKDN010000899.1 GCA_028822575.1 Alphaproteobacteria bacterium
TTGCGCAGCTGCTTGTAGTCGACGGCCTGAACACTGGTGTTTTCATCAATGGCCATGCAAGAAGCCGCAGCCGCGCTCTGCCCAAGAATCATAAAGACCGGCTCCATGCGGATCGAGCCAAACGCGATGTGCGTCGAGGACAGCGACCAAGGCACGAGCAGATTCTCGCATTCGCTCGCAGGAGGAACAATCGCCCGATAGGAAATACCATAGGCCTTACCCCCCAGGTAGGATTGGATGTCACCCTCGTTTTTGACCATGCCCTTGTGGACAAAGCGCTGCACCCTGTGGAAATCCAAAGTGTAGGCGCCCATGCCGATCGGATCGTCTACCGGCAACTTTCGGCGACAGTCGTTTTCGGTCATGATAAACTTAGATTTAATCAGGCGGGCGCTTACGTAGAGGTTGTGCGGCCAGTTGTTGTTATCGGCAAACTCGTCTTTCGCTAGACCCCGGACTCCGATACTCTTGCGAATCCTCTGAGGAACGCGCGGATGATTCTGCAAGGTCCACACCAGCTCGAGCTGCCAATCGCGATGCTTGACGGCAAGCTTCTCACGCTGGACGTGATCGAGCGTCGCCCGGTTCCACTAGTCGCCGTAATTCCCGCCGATGAGGTCACAAGAAATCCCGCTGGCGTTATTGGCGGCGGTCTTTCGATTGGGAACGAGGGTCGTCTTAAAAAACTCCCCTTTCTGACCAACCTCGATCGCGCTAAAAAGAATTTTGTAGCCAGCGGCGGTGTAGTCTTTCGGTTTTAGAATCGGAACCCGGTTGGCCGGCACATCCGTCAGCACCATCCGGTAACAATAGGCCTAGAAGCGGTGATCGGGATCACCCTTTTCACCGCCGATGTCCGGATTCACGCCGGGCAGCAACCCGCTTGTGACGTCCCCTTTAACCACGTAAGAATCGATTCTATTGGGTAACTGATTCCCGCGTTGTGGTCCGGTGTTGCCGTTGCCTGTCTCGTCATATTGCGAGTTCGCTTCATGCCCCATGACAAAAGACACGCGGGCGGCAGCCATCAGGTCGCCCCCGTAAGAAGCGTCGATGAACATTTTTCCTTTGATCGTCGTCCCGTCTTCGAGGCGCATGGAGGTGATTCGCTTGCCCGACTTGGAAGCACCCCTATCGAGATCGATGCGACCGTCGATGATCTTCACCCCGGCCTCTTTGGCCATCGCATCGAAAACTGCTTCGGCAACTTTTGGCTCAAAAGTCGAAGCCAGCTCCGTCTTCGAGTATAGCGCCGGGAAGCCTTGCCCCTTGTTTAGAAAAATATCGCGACGCTCCTGCACCCAGGCCGCGTCCTCCTGATAGTGTTGGTAAAGGCGATGATAAAACTCGCGCGGCAAGCCTTCCAGGATCGCGGGATTACCGAGATCGCTCCATCCCAAGCCGCTGATGATCATCCCGCCGAGGTGCCCGTATTGGGACACGAGGATGACGCTCTTTCCCATGCGCGCTGCTTGGATCGCTGCCGTCACGCAACCCGAGGCGTCACCGTAGACAACGACATCGGCCTCGTGTTAATTTTCATAGGCATGGGCGGCCGCGGCCACCTTGAGCCCGCAAATCGCCAGCCAAAGGAAAGCACTTTGCGCAAATTTCTTTATCATAAATCTAGCACTAAACCCTATGAAGCAGTTTCGCGATTACTTTCCCAAGTCCGGTTCATCAGGTGGATCATTCTCATTTGTCCGATTCCTTTCCTTTCACGCCGTAGTGGTGCAGCACGTTTTTGACCAGCGAGCCTAAGTGCTCGTCGTGATACAGCCCCCAGGCGGTCGCGATCGACCCGGTGTGAAATACCCGACCGCCTTCGGGACGTTCCCAGTAGATAATTTCCGCGATGGTTTGTTCATCACCAAATCTCGCTTTGTGTGCTCCGGCGTTGAAATCGAGCACCTTTCGCTTGTCG
>JAPKDN010000900.1 GCA_028822575.1 Alphaproteobacteria bacterium
TGCTGTCGCGTTTCGGCTCGCGCGTGGTCTTGCCCGAAAGCGGCGTGTTGATGAACAACGGTATCAATTGGTTCGACCCTCGCCCCGGCCGGGCTAATTCGATCGCGCCGGGTCAGCGTCCGTTATCGAATATGTGCCCGATAATCGCCACCAAAGATGGCAAACCCTGGTTTGGTTTCGGCGCCTCGGGCGGGCGCAAGATCATGCCGGCGGTCTTCCAACTCGCCTCCTTCGCCAATGACTTCGGCATGGACCTGGAGAGCGCCTTGGCTCAGCCGCGTATCGATATCAGCCAAGTCGACCGGATCGTTCATGACGGTCGCCTTGATGAAGCCACCGCCGCCGCGCTAAACGCGGTCGCGCCATCGCGCCCCTGGTCACCGACCGCCGTGCCGTCGGTCTATGCCGTCCCTTCCGGCGCGGTGATCGAAGACGATGGTAGCTGCCTTGGCGGCGCGCATATCCACTCACCCGTCGCCGGCGTCGCCACCGCTTAAGGAGAAGAACATGCCATCATCCAACGAACGCGCGAGCGCCGCCGGCCGCCGAGCTATTGGTAATGTCGAAGTCACCAAAACCGCGTGGGACGGCTTCGCCGGCGCGACCGCCAAGGGTCGTCTTGTCGGCTTCGATCCGATCGACGCGGACCGGGACCTGTCGGACCTCTATCAGGCGGGTATCGAGGGCGAGGCACCGGAGAGGATCTGGGACTATCTCGCCTATGGCCCGTTCACCGGCGAAGCGGACATGCGGCCCTGGCTTGAATCAGTCGCGGGCGCCAAGGACGCGGTCTATGTCGGATACCGCGACAACGCGACAGGAAAACTTGGCGGCATGGGTAGTTTCATGGAGATACGCCAAAATTTCGGCGTCGCCGAGATAGGCAATATCTGGTTCGGGCGCGCCTGGCAGCGTGGGCCCAGCACCACCGAGGTTCTGTCGCTGATGATCCACCATGTGATGGGCACATTGGGTTATCGGCGCCTGGAGTGGAAATGCAATGCCTTCAACGCGCCATCGCGCTCCGCCGCGTTGCGCCTCGGTTTTCGTTACGAGGGGGAGTTCCTCAACCACCTGATCGTAAAAGGCCGCAGCCGCGATACCGCCTGGTTCTCGATCACCGACGAGGAATGGCCCGGCGTGCGTGATGCACATGCCCAATGGCTTGCTCCGGCGAATTTCGAAGCCAGCGGTCAGCAGAAACAATCCTTGAGCGATCTGACCAAGGCACTCTGGTAGGAGCGGTTCAGTCACAACAGCTTGATTTTTTCACCATGCGCAAGGCGCGTGCTGGCGAAACCCTGTCGAAAACAGGAGAATGCCTTTAGGACATTTGCGAGACTGTCCACGCAATCACAGCCGAGCACCGTTCGGCCAATAAATGAAGCACATCTAGGGAGGACCGGACCATGGTGGGTTCCGATATCGAAATCGCGCGCGAAGCGACGATGAAACCAATTCTCGAGGTCGGCGCCGGGTTGGGCATTCCCGCGACCTCGCTCGACCCTTATGGCCATTACAAGGCCAAGGTGTCGATGGAGTATATCGACTCGCTCGAGGACCAACCCGACGGTAAGCTGATCCTGGTCACCGGCATCAACCCGACCCCGGCGGGCGAGGGCAAGACCACGACGTCGGTCGGCCTCGGCGATGCCTTGAACCGGCTTGGGCATAAGACGATCTGCGCGCTCCGCGAGCCGAGCCTTGGCCCCTGTTTCGGCGTCAAGGGAGGCGCGGCCGGCGGCGGCTATTCCCAGGTCGTGCCGATGGAGGATATCAACCTTCATTTCACCGGTGACTTTCATGCCATCGGAGCGGCCAACAATCTGCTCGCGGCGATGATCGACAATCACATCTATTGGGGCAACGCGCTTGGCCTCGACGAGCGGCGGATTACCTGGCGCCGGGCGTTGGA
>JAPKDN010000901.1 GCA_028822575.1 Alphaproteobacteria bacterium
CAATCATCGATCAGAGTGATCTTCGCGGTCGTCCCGCCCATATCGAAAGACAGCACCCGGTCGAGCCCATTTTGTGCGGCGACATTGCGAGCCAGGATGGCACCTCCAGCAGGCCCACTTTCGACCAAGCGGATGGGCTGACGTGAAGCCGTCTCCACCGTGGTGATGCCGCCACTCGACATCATCAGCAACAGCGGAGAGGTTAGGCCAATTCCAGCGAGCCCCAATTCCAATTTGCCTAGGTAGCGCGCCATCATCGGCTGCACGTAGGCGTTGGCGCAGGCCGTCGACATGCGCTCGTATTCCCGAATTTCCGGGCACACTTCTGACGAAATGGTAATGGCGACATTCGGCAGGATATTGGTGATCAAATCGCGCGCACGACGCTCGTGGTCGGCATTCATATAGGAGTGTAGGAAGCAAATCGCGAGAGCTTCGATTCCTTCCCCTTCCAAGGCACGGGCCTGCTCAATCAGCACCCCTTCGTCGAGCGCCAACAACACCTCGCCATCGGCGGCGACACGCTCTGGCACGCCCAAGCGGCGATGGCGCGGCACCAAAGGTGCTGGGCGGTCCATATACAGATCGTATTGTTCGAAGCGGTGTTCGTAGGCGATCTCGACTGAATCGCGAAACCCTTCCGTCGCGATCAATCCAGTTTTGGCGCGCTTGCGTTCGATCAGGGAATTCGTCGCCAAGGTCGTACCGTGGATTACCAGTTCGACGGCGGAGGCCAGCGTACCCGATTCGTCGAGAATTCGGCACGCACCTTCAAGCACGGCCTCCTCGGGTGCGGCGGCGGTTGTCAGCAGCTTTGTTTGATGCTGCATGCCACCACATTCCAGAACCAAATCCGTGAACGTGCCTCCAATATCGACGGCGAGTTTCGCCCCTTTGGACATGCTGCCTCCTCGCGTTGGGATGAATGGCGATTGATATCGCTGACGCGACCGCCAAATCGTTGAAGGAATCGAAGGTCGAATGACCGGCGTGTCAAGGGCATGGGATTGATGAAAGCAGTATATTGCATTGGACTGGACAATTGGCCGCGCTTGGAAATGCGTGAGATCGCGACGCCGGAGCCTGGCCCTGGCGAGGTGCTGATCTGCAATGAAGCTTGGGGCGTCAACTTCGTCGATTACTTGATGTGCCAGGGAGGCTATCAATTACGCCCCCAACCGCCGTTCATTCCCGGCATGGAATCGGCGGGCCGGGTGGTCGCACTTGGCGACGGCGTTGAACGCATAGAGATTGGCGACGCTTTTATGGCGGGCCACCGCCCCGGGGCCTTCGCCGAGAACACATGTGTCCCGGTTAGGGACCTGATTCCCATTGCGGACAGCATGAACATGGCCGAAGCCGCAGGGTTCCGCTCCGCCTTCATCACCGCCTATCACGGCTTGCTCCAAGGTGGCCGGTTGCAGATGGGGGAGACAGCCTTGATCCACGGGGCTGCAGGCGGCACGGGACATGCGGCGGTGCAGGTTGCGAAACGGCTGGGTGCAACCGTGATAGCGACAGCCTCGGGTGAAGAAAAATTGCGAGTGATCCGGTCCCTGGGCGCGGATCATGCCATAGAATACGACGACGGATTCCGCGACGCGGTAAAGGACTTGACCGGCGGCCGGGGCGCTGACGTCATCTTTGACCCGATCGGTGGCGACGTCTTCGACGAATCCATGCGTTGCCTAAATTGGGGCGCACGGATCGTGATCGTCGGATTCACCGCCGGGCGGCCTGCCCTCGCCAAGACCAATCACATTCTAATCAAGGGTGCGTCCGTGACCGGCATTCGGGCAGGAGAGTTCTGCCGCAGAAATCCTGACGCTGCAGCGCAAAATCTAGAGACGCTCCTGAGCTGGGCTGCGGCGGGAGATATTCGCACGCATATCTCCCATCGTTTTCCCCTCGAC
>JAPKDN010000902.1 GCA_028822575.1 Alphaproteobacteria bacterium
GGGTATCAGCCGGCGAAACGAGTCGCCGGCTATCCACAACAACTGAGATAAAGACCGGGACAATGACAAAGGTCAATCTGAACGCCGACATGGGCGAAGGTTTTGGTGCTTATGACATCGGTGATGACGCAGCGATGCTCGATCTAGTTAGCTCGGCAAATGTCGCCTGCGGCTTTCACGCGGGTGATCCAAACGTGATGCGCCGGGTCATCAAGGCGGCGGTCGACCGGGGCGTTAGTATCGGTGCGCATCCCGGCTTCAACGACCTACCCGGTTTTGGCCGGCGCCGGATCGATATGGCGATGCCGGATATCGAGGCGATGGTGGCGTATCAGATCGGAGCCCTGCAAGGGATAGCGGCAGCCGGGGGTACAAAGGTCACCCATGTAAAGCCGCATGGCGCGCTCAACAACATGGCGAGCGAGCAAGACGATGTCGCCGGCGCCATCGCGACGGCGGTGCACGGGGTCGACCCGGGCCTGATCCTGGTCGCGGTATCCGGCTCCTCGCTGTTCAACGCCTGCAACGCCATCGGTCTGCCGGTCGCGTCCGAGGCTTATGCCGATCGCAGTTATGCCGATGATGGCAATATGACCAGTCGCAAATTCTCCAACGCTATGATTCGTAATCCCGCCGAGGCGGCCGAGCAGGTCCGCCGGATGGTGAAGGATGGCATCATCGTCTCCACCAGTGGCAAGGAAATTCCGGTGAACGCTCAATCCATCTGTATCCACGGAGACGAGCCCACCGGGCCGGCGGTCGCCAAGGCGGTTCGCGCGGTGCTCGTGGCCGAGGGTATCGAGATCGTGACCTTGCCGGAAATGGGCATCGCATGAGCGGGTATTTGAGCGGCGAGGATGGCCGTGACGCAGCGATCTCCCGGGCGGCGACCTATTTCGATGATGGTCGGTTTCTGACCGATCTGGCGCGCCGGGTCGCGATCCGCACGGAGAGCCAGATTTTTGAGGAACGCAAGCCCGAGATGGACGCCTATATGGCGGAGATGCACGCGACCCTGGAGCCGCTCGGCTATACCATCGAGGTCTTCGCCAACCCCTCCCCCATGGCCGGCCCGATCATGGTGGCCGAGCGGATCGAGGACACGGCGCTGAAAACCGTCTTCACCTACGGCCATGGCGATGTGGTGCGCGGTCAGGAGGATCGCTGGCGTGAAGGTCTCAATCCTTGGACAATCACGATCGAAGGCGAAAAAATGTATGGCCGCGGCACCGCCGACAACAAGGGCCAGCACACGATCAACATCGCCGCCATAGCCGCGGTGCTCGAAACGCGTGGCCACCTCGGCTTCAATTCCAAAATCGTCATCGAAACCGGAGAAGAATCGGGCTCTCCCGGCCTCGCCGACTTCGCCGAGGCACATAAAGACCGACTCTCTTGCGATGTGTTGATCGCCTCGGACGGACCAAGACTTCAACCCCAGCGGCCAACATTGTTCATGGGCTCGCGCGGCAGCATGGTCTTTGACGTGACCGTGGACCTGAGGGAGGGCGCGCATCATTCCGGCAACTGGGGCGGCTTGATCGCCAACCCAGCCCTGGTGCTAGCCAACGCGCTTGCCTCGGTGGCAGACAAACGCGGCCAGATCCAAATACCTGAATGGCGCCCTACTACCCTGACCAATTCCATTCGCATGGCGTTGGCGGACTGCGAGGTCGATGGCGGCAAGGATGGCCCAGAAATTGAACCGGATTGGGGCGAGGAAAACCTGACCCCCGCGGAGCGAGTTTTTGCGTGGAACAGCTTCGAGATCCTCGCGTTCACTGCCGGAAACCCGGAGCGTCCAGTCAACGCGATTCCTCCCAAGGCCAATGCCCGCTGCCAGTTGCGCTTCGTTGTCGGCACCGAGGTGGATGATATTATTCCGGCGCTGCGGAGACATTTTGAGA
>JAPKDN010000903.1 GCA_028822575.1 Alphaproteobacteria bacterium
GAAAGAAAAATGGTAAAGACGTAAAAATTGGAAAGGCTCTACCACCCGAATGATTGTATGTGGCTAATCCGTTCTGAATAGCTATTCCGTGGGAATGATTGGGCTCTCGGTACGGCTCAATGTTTATGCCTGGCGCCTGCTCGCTAACTACCAACGTTCTCCCAAAAGTCCACGGATGTTGGTAACAGACGTAAACTGTCCTCCTGGTGGAGGCCGGGACCTATTCCTCCGGCCTTTCACCGCGTTCAATGCCGCGAGGGACTCCCTCTCCAACGCCAGGATTATCGTGGCATAGTTCTCATTCTTCGATAGGATGAAAACCGATTTTTAGGTTGGGAAATGACATCAACGGCATGACATCACTCTGGCCAATGGCGTCCCGTGGCGGTCCGACCGTGTGCTTGCTAAAGACGACCTGGTAGCTAACCGCGCTTCCCACATGCTTTGGCTATGTTATTTTAAGTCGATGCAAGGAGAGGCCTTTATGGTTGAGACATTCGATTACGTGATCGTTGGCGCCGGATCAGCCGGGTGTATCCTGGCCAACCGTTTGACTGTCGATGGCAAGTACAGCGTCTGTCTGTTGGAAGCGGGCCCGGCGGATTGGAACCCTTACATCCACATTCCCGCCGGTTTCATCAAAACCTTGGCCAACGCCAACGTGAACTGGATGTATCAGGCGGAACCAAGCCATTGGACCGCCGGGCGGACGATCGACGTACCCCGAGGCAAGACCCTGGGGGGGTCAAGCTCGATCAACGGTCATATCTATAATCGTGGTCAGCGGATGGATTATGACAGTTGGGCCCAACGCGGCAATCGCGGCTGGGGCTATGCCGACGTGCTGCCGTATTTTAAGCGTTGTGAGCGCCGGATCGGCGAGGGGGACGAAACGTTCCGGGGGCGCGAGGGTAACCTTCAGGTGACGGATCTGAACTATAGCCATCCATTTTGCGAGATCTTCATGGATGGCGCGGCAGAAATCGGTATTCAACGCAACAAGGATTACAATGGAGAGCGCCAGGAGGGCATCTCCTATGTGCAGCGAACCACCCATAATCGGCGCCGTGTCAGCACGGCGCGAGCATTTCTTAAACCAGCACGCTCACGCTCTAACCTAACGGTTCGAACGGGTGCCATGGCGACCCGGATTATCCTGGAAGGCAAACGCGCGGTTGGGGTCGCGTATTCCAAGGGCGGCCGCGGTGGTCAGGCCGTGGAGGTTCGTGCTAACCGCGAGGTGATCCTGTCCGGCGGCACGATCAATTCCCCGCAATTGCTTCAAGTTTCCGGTATTGGCCCCTCGACATTGCTCAACGATCTAGGGGTTGAGGTGCTGCATGATTTGCCCGGCGTCGGCGAGAATTTGCGGGATCACTATGCTCCGAGGTTCAGTGGACGGGTCAAGAATATCGAGACCATCAACGAACGCTCCAAGGGGCTCCGCTTGGCCGGCGAGGTGATCAAGTATTTCATCGGCGCCAAGAGCGTCGTCAATCTTAACCCCACGATGGTCTATGGTTCTTGGCATACCGACCCGGCGACTAAGAGCAACGATATCCAATTCATCTTTACCCCCGCGAGTTACAAGCTTGGTGCCCATGGTATGCTCGCGGATTACCCGGGCTTCACCGTTGCCGCCTGGCAGCACCGTCCTGAGAGCTTGGGGTATGTGCGGGCGCGCTCCGACGACCCGTTCGACAAACCAATTATCCAGCCCAATTATTTAGATGCCGAGGAAGATCGTCGGGTCACTGTCGGGGCTATGAAATTAGCGCGCCAGTTGATGCATTCCGAGGCGATGAAGCCGTATTTCGAGGAGGAAGAATATCCGGGCGCGCATATCCAAAGCGATGATGAATTGTTGGAAGCCGCCCGACATTGGGGCAGTACGACCTATCATGTCA
>JAPKDN010000904.1 GCA_028822575.1 Alphaproteobacteria bacterium
TTCAGCAAGACCATCCGGATACTTGGAGCGCCGTCGGCACTAATAGTTGCCAGCGCCGTCGCGGTGTGGTTGTAGGCCTCGCTATCCCCAGCTGCATCCAACCAGTGGCGCACTGTAGTAATGGGATCTTGATGGGTCGGAATATTCACGATTGTCGCCAACTGAGCCTCAAGAGAACGCCAATGGTACTCACTCTGCAGAAAATGGCCCCACAACCCGACAGAAACAACGCGCCGATGACGTGAGGCTTTCGCCAGATCCGGCCCGCTTCTATATAATGTAGGTGCCTCGACCAGCAAGGGCCGCGTGGTCGAAGGGAGCGGAAGCACTATCGATTGCTACTATATTGGAAAAAGGAAGTTGTGATGTCCCTTTCAAAGTTCGCTCTTATCGCCGCGTTGGGCGTGTCTCTCGCGGCTTGTGAAACCACCGGCCAAAAACAAGGCGCAGGCACTGTTATCGGGGCTGTCAGCGGCGCGATCACTGGCGCTCAGTTTGGCAAAGGAGACGGCAAGCTAGCGGCCACCGCGGTCGGCACCCTGCTTGGCGCTATCGTTGGCAGCGAGGTAGGCAAATCGCTCGACCGCGCCGATCAGCTCGCATTGGCTCAGACAACCCAGCAGACGCTTGAGGTCGCACCAAGCGGACGCACCAATTCTTGGCGCAACCCAGATTCAGGAAATTCGGGTACCATCACGCCGACACGGACCTACACCAAAAACGACGGGCAACCATGCCGCGAATTCCAACAGACCGTCACGATCGGCGGCGATATAGAAGAGGCCTACGGCACGGCTTGCCGCCAGGCAGACGGCACCTGGAAGATCGGCAACAGATAATCGCCCCGGGCGGTACGCATAAGGGCACCGGTTCCAGCCGGCGCCAGAAGTATCTTCTCGCCAGAGCCGCGCTTGCACTCGCCGCTTTTCTAGTCGTCGGTACCGCCGCACCCGCGCACGCGGATTTTGAGACCGGAGTTGCCGCTTTCGACGGCGGTGATTTCACGACCGCTTATGACGAATGGTTGCCCGTCGCCGCCGGCGGCGACCCCTTTGCTCAACGCAATATCGGGCATCTTTACCGGCTAGGACTTGGTGTGCCGCAGGACTTCGCAGTCGCCTTAAGCTGGTACCAACGTGCTGCGGATCAAGGATTGGTAAGGGCGCAAGCAAATCTCGCTAACATGATGCTAAGAGGACAGGGCATCGATCACGACCCGGAAGGTGCGGCTTCCTGGTTTCACCGCGCCGCGTCCGCAGGGCATGCTATTTCTCAGTTCAACATTGGACAGATGTACCGCAAAGGACTGGCTGTACCCCAGGATAGGGGCTTGGCGCTCGGCTGGTTCCATCTGGCTGCCGATGTGGGCCACGAACGCTCGATCGAACTCGTCGCAATCATGTCCGCAGAAGGGATCGAACCTGCGAGCGATGATGCTTTGCTAGAGGCCCCGTTCGGACAAGACGCCGGCAGTCCAGCGAGGCTCCAGAAAACGAAGGAGCTCACTAAAGAAGAAGAAGAAGAAGCGGCCCGCCTCACTGAGGACGATGACCCGTTTGGGCGCCTTCTTGGCGACGATGAAGCTGTCAATCCTCCAAAATTCGTCGCCGACAAAAGGGTGGCCTCGGCTATACCCGCCGCTACGCCGCCGTCGGACGCAACAGCCGCTCCTCAAACTGCGGCTGTGGAGCTAGCCCCAGCGTTCGCACAAGCTGTGCTGTCCTCTGCAAATACTGAGTCATTCCGGGTCCAGCTGGCGGCCTATCGGACGCCTAACGCTGCGGCCACAAGGTGGCAAACCCTCAAAACACGTCATGAAGACCTTTTAGGCGCGCTCGAATTAACTGTGGCTCAGGTCAATCTTGGCGAACGCGGGGTGTTCCACCGGCTTCAGGCTGGGCCTTA
>JAPKDN010000065.1 GCA_028822575.1 Alphaproteobacteria bacterium
GACTCGCATTTCACCATTCAGCAGGTCATGGCCTTCATGATAGCCATCGTCTTGCTGGTGCCGGTTTATGTGGTCGTCGATATTTTTGTGATCCGCAAGCAGGTCGAGTCTTTGACCCGGTTCTTTAAAAAAGAAGATAAGAACGAAATAAGCCGCGATGAGGCCGTTGAGGCGTTGATATGCCTCCTGAATTTGCCCTGGAAGACGGTGATCCGAATCGTGACGGTGCATGGGCCCGGGGCAGGCTTGGTCGCGGGAACGACCATTGTCCTGTGCGAAATTTTCTTCGATATCTCGTTCAGCCAGATCCAAAGCGTGTTCCTGCTTGGTTTTGTGCTGTTATTCGCTGCGCCAGCGCATGCATTTTTCGAGTATTTCGCGGTTTCCAGATATTGCACGCGACTATTGGTGCAAGTATGGCCGCATTGTGGCGGCTATCCGCCGGAGCTTTCGGAACAAGTTGTCCAGATTGGTCTGAGACCGAAGCTCATCGTGCTTATCGTTTTTGTTTCGACTTTGCCGATCCTGTTTCTTGGCGCCTCAATCATCGCGACACTTGCAGAAGCCGCCGGCGGGTTTGGCAATATCGGTAGCGATATCTATATCTCCGTAGGCTCGATCACCTTCGTTTGCCTAGTGGGAGGGTTGGCTGCGGCCTTGATCATGGCTCGAGAGGTCGGCAGTCACGTGAACACGATACTCGGCGTCATGAACGAAGTGGAGAAAGGGGATTTTTCCCAAGAACTCACTATCGTTTCTGCTGACGAGTACATGGATCTGTATCGCGGCTTCAACAAAATGATAGAGGGGTTGCGTTCCGAGCTCGAGATGCTCGAGGTGACCAAGGAGCTGAGTGGGGAAATCCATCTGGATGCGTTGCTCGGTCGGCTCATGCAGTCAGCAGCCAATCTACTGGGTGCAGAGCGCGCCAGCGTGTTCCTGTTCGACGTCAAGACCGATGAGCTCTGGTCGCGTTACGCGATGGGCCTGGAGCATAATGAGATCAGGTTCCCGGCAAATGCGGGAATTGCCGGCGCCGTCTTTAAATCGGGTCAGCCGGAGCAGGTCAATGATGCCTATGCGGACTCACGATTCAACCAAGGGGTCGATAAGGCGACAAACTTCAAGACCCGAAACATTCTCTGCATACCGATCTTAACCAAAACGGGCGCTCGGGTCGGTGTCACCCAGGTCGTTAACAAGCGTGACGGGGCGTTCAACCACCGAGATCTGCAGCGCCTGACGGCTTTCACCGCGCAGGTATCGGTCTCGCTCGAGAATGCCCAGCTTTTCGATGAGGTTCTGCAGATCAAAAACTACAATGAAAACATTCTCGCCAGCGCCAGCGATTCGATTGTCACCATCGAAACTGACGGTACGATCCTCAAGATAAACCAAGCTGGGATGCGGTTGCTCTCGGGTGGCGAGGATCCGGTCGGACTCGATATCCGCGAGCTGTTCGTCGAGGGCGAGTCACAGATAGTCTCCACTGTGCGCCGGGTCGTCGGGACTGGGCGCTCGGACATCGCGTTGGACATCGAATTCGCGACCCGTGCCGGCGGGACCGTATCGGCGCATGTGAAGACCGACGCTCTGTTAGATGGTGAGGGCAAGATCATCGGCGCACTGCTGTCCTTCGAGGATCTCAGCGACGAGAAGCGTCTGAAATCGTCGATGTCCCGTTATCTTTCAAAGGACATCGTCGACCAGGTCATGGATGGTGGCCTCGATGCGCTGGGGGGCACGGATCAAGAGGTTTCAGTCCTATTCTCGGATATCCGCAGTTTCAGCACGATCTCGGAGGAACTTTCCGCCGCCGATATCGTCGAAATGTTGAATGATTATTTCACGCGGATGGTCGATGAGATTTTCGCTAATTCAGGGGTTTTGGACAAATTCATTGGCGATGCGGTCATGGCGATCTTCGGAACGCCGTTTCCGGCGCCAGGCGACGCGGATGCATCGGTGCGCGCCGCGATTGGCATGTTCCGTGGTCTGGATCAAATGAACGCAGAACGCGCGGCGCGGGGGCAAGCGGCGATCCGAATGGGTGTGGGGGTCAATTCGGGACGTGCCGTGGTTGGCAATATTGGCTCGCCGAAACGTATGGAATACACCGTTATTGGCGACACGGTGAATTTGGCCGCGCGGGTAGAGGGATTGACCAAGTATTATGGAGCTGAAATCCTGGTGACCGAGGGAACCCGCCGGTTGCTTTCCATTGACACACCGATGCGTGAGTTGGATCTGATCGCCGTAAAAGGCAAGGATCACCCCGATGTCATTCACGAAATCATTCGCCCGGACGGCCCGTCAGCGATGCTTAAGCACCCGGGTGCGCTGGCCCATTTCGATGCGGCGGTGGCCGTCTATCGCGCCCAGGATTGGTCCAACGCGGTGGAGCGGTTCCAGGCCTTGTCGGTGTTGGCGCCGAACGACCGTCCAACTGAAATCTATATCGAACGCGCGAAGGCATTCCTCGCCTCTCCGCCACCAGGGGACTGGGATGGTGTTTGGCGGTTTGACACGAAATAGCCGGCGAGGGGGGGTAAAAAATTGTGATGGCTGCGGTCGGCTCAGCAGCCCTAATGGCGTGAGGAGTAACTAATGGCGGCGACGAAAAAAGCATCGCGCGTCCATCTGATGGCGGCGGAAGGTCAGGCTCTGGGAGAGGCCGCCATGCGGGGTGCCGGCTATGACCGGGATGAGGCTCAGATTCTGGCGCGGCACGTCATGGACGCCGCGCTCTGTGGTTATGAGTATTCCGGATTGCCGAAATTGCTGAATATCATCGACGATCCGCTGTTCGGGGCGCCGCGTCAGCCTGTCTCCGTCATCAAGGATTCTGGCGCCGCCGTGTTGCTCGACGGGGGCGGCAATACCGGCATGATCGCCTTGCATCGGGCGGCGGAAACTGCGATCGAACGGGCGACCACGCACGGCCTGGCGCTGGTCGGTCTCGCCAACAGTTGGATGAGCGGGCGTAGTGCCCATTATTGTGAAATGATCGCCCGCGCCGGTCTCGTGGCCATCCACACGGTCGCCGCACCACCGATGGTGGCTCCCTTCGGCGGAAAGCGCCCAGCGCTGGGAACCAATCCCATCGCCTTTGGTTTTCCGACGTCCGATGAGCCCTTGGTTATCGATATGGGGACGTCCGCTTTTATGGGGACGGATCTGCAATTCCGCGACCGGCTAGGTGTGCGCATTCCCGACGGGGTGGCGCTTGATTCTGAGGGTGCTCCCACGACGGATGCGGGTTCCGCGATACGCGGCACGTTGTTGCCGTTTGGCGGCCCGGAAGGCGGATACAAGGGCTTTGGCCTGGCGCTCGCCATGGACGCTCTGGGGGCGCTCGCCGCCGCGATAAGGCCCAAGGACGCCATCTCTGGCTACTTCTTTCTCGCTTTCAAGCCCGACCTGTTTCAGCCGATGGAGGACTATCGTCGTGAAATCTCCAAACGCATCGAGGTGATCAAGGCGACGCCCAGGATGGAGGGTGTCGAGGAAATCCGCATCCCTGGCGAACGCGGGCAGGCCGAACGCCGCCGCAGCTTGGTTGAGGGAATTGAGATCGACACTAAGATTTTCGACGCTCTGAACAATCTTGCCCGAGGTCAATTGGATCACGGCGGGTGAAATGAGCGACGGTGTGATGAAATGGGTGGTTGAATGGCAACGGCGCGAGACACAAATTAGTTGAGCGGAATCCGGGCTATAATTATTCTAACAATAGCTTGTTACAAGGTAGCCGAACCCCACGAACCAACCAGCTAAAATTACCCACTTTGACGCTCTGGTCATTGGCTCCGGATTTGCCGGCATGTATCAGCTCCATTGCCTGCGCGAGAAGCTAGGCCTAAACATCAAGGTTTTGGAAACCGGTGATGTTGTTGGCGGTACCTGGTATTGGAACCGCTACCCGGGCGCGCGCTGCGACACGGAGAGCCACGCCTATTGTTTCACCTTCGACAAGGAGATGTATCTGGGCTGGGAGTGGAGCGAGCGCTATCCGGAACAACCGGAAATCATGCGCTTCATGAATCAAGCGGCCGACAAGTTGGATCTAAAAAAAGACATCCAGTTCAACACCAAGGTCAGTAGCGCGGATTGGGACGAGGCCGGCAATCGCTGGGTACTGCGAACCGAAAAAGGCGCGCGATATAGCGCCACTTACCTGATCACGGCCATCGGCTGCCTCTCCGCCGCCAACGTGCCGGACGTACCGGGCCGCGACGGCTTTAAGGGCGATTGGTACCACACCGGCTCATGGCCGCACGGGGGCGTGGGCTTTACCGGCAAGCGGGTTGGCCTGATCGGCACGGGCTCGACCGGCGTGCAAGCAACGCCGGTGATCGCGCAGCAGGCGGGGCACCTGACCGTGTTCTAGCGCACCCCGAACTATTCGGTGCCCGCGCGCAACAAGCCCCTGACCGAGACATTCAAGCAAGAGGTCAAGGAAACGGCGGATGAGATCCGTTTCAACATGCACCAGACTACCAGCGGTCACCCCTGGGGGCCGGAGCCCCGTCTCGCCATGGAAACCGCGCCTGAAGAGCGAGAGCGCATCTACCAGGATGCTTGGGACCGAGGCGGCCTGCAATTCCGTGCGTCTTTCCAAGACATCATGGTCGACACCGCCGCGAACGAGACTGCCGCCGATTTTGTCACCCGCAAAATCCGCGACGTGGTGAAGGACCCCGAAACTGCCCGCAAGCTCACCGCCTTTGATCACGGCTATTCAACCAAGCGCCCGCTCATGCGCCTGAACGTGACCGGGCGGGATGGACTCTCGCTCAACGAGTTCTGGAAAGATGGGCCGAAGACCTATTTGGGGCTGCAAGTGGCTGGCTTTCCGAACATGTTCACCATCACCATCACCATCACCATCACCATCACCATCACCATCACCATCACCGGCCCCGGCAGCCCGTCGGTCCTGACCAATATGCCGGTTGCGTGCGAACAACACGCCGAATGGATCACCAAGTGCATCGGTCACATGCGCGAACGAGGCTGCGAACGGGTCGAGACCGACACCGCTGCCATGGAAGCCTGGGGCGAGAAGGTTCAAGAGGCGGCGCAAGCCACCCTGCTGGTCACCGCCAAGACGTCCTGGTATCTGGGCGCGAACGTACCGGGCAAGCCGCGCATGTTCCTCCCCTACTCTGGTTGTATGGCCAAATACCGCCAGATTTGCACGGATGTTGCGGCCAATGGCTATGATGGCTTTACTTTCTCGGCCGCTGGATAAGAGCTCAATTGAAGAATTGCCCTCATGGAATGACTCTCCCTGGCCATTTTGAGAGGATGCGCCAAAATTCATTATAGAAAACCGACGTACCATGCGGGAATTCAAGGGCGCGGAGGCTGACCCCGATCCACGTAAAATAGACCCGAGTGACCAGGCTAGGGTGATTAAAAGCAAGCCTTATGTAAAAAAACGTTCCGTCATCAAGGGCATCGCCAATATCCATTTGTATGCCACTAAGATCAGTGGCCCGGCCGCCCTGGCGGTGATTTTTCTCCGGGAATGGCGTTGGGTTTTCCGGCTTGAGGGAATGATCGCGTTGGCGCTCGTCACGGCGGTCACGTGTGATATCACGTTTCTCGGCTTTTTCGAGTTAACGCCGACTCCAAGTGTGAACACTCTATATTTCGCGCCGGCTTACCTCTTCTCCTTGCTTTTATCGTGACAACCCTTTGGCGTGGACTGACGGCCTTTGGAAAAATTTTTAAGGATAGGCGGGCGAACCGCGCAAGTGGGTGATCAGAGGCGATTGGCCAGATTAACTCGTTGGGTCAATCGCCCCCGCCACTCAACCCTCGTTTTCTTTCGTCGGATCGGACGAAACCCGTATCAGCGTTTTCCCAAAATTGCCGCCTTCCAACATTTCTCGAAATACCCTGGGGGTTGTTTCGAGGCCAGGGCGAATATCTTCCCGGTAGCTGACGCGACGTTCTTTTAGCCATTCGGCCATGCGCGCGAGGAAAGTGTCCTGATGATCGGCTACGAAGTCACGAACCGCGAGCGGAAAGACACCGCACGCTTGGCGCTCGAAGACGGGTTGGCCAGCCTCGAACCAGACCTCGCCCGGATCGCGCCCGTCAGTATTGCCATATTGCGATATTAATCCGCAGCGAGTGATTCGCGCGCATTTGTTAAGGAACTGGAGAACCGCTTTGAAGGTTTTACCGCCAACATTCTCGAAGTAGACATCAATGCCGTCTGGACAGGCCGCTCGAAGATCCCCGGCGAGGTCGCTACTCAGGTGCGACACGCAGGCGTCGAAGCCCAGATCGTCTGTTACGAAGGCGCATTTCTCGGCCCGACCTGCGACGCCGACCACGCGGCAACCCAGGATCTTCGCGATCTGGCCGACCACCTGACCGACCCCCCCCGAGGCTGCGGAAACCACCACCGTCTCGCCGGCACGTGGCTGACACTGTACGACCAGGCCGGAATATGCCGTCAACCCTAACATGCCCATTATGCCGACGGCGGTGGAAATCGGTGCCACCGACGGATCAAGCTTGCGCGGGGCCATATAGTTGAAGATGGACACCCCCCGACCGGTAAGCCCATGAGTGCTCCACCCATTGGTGTTGAAGATGAAATCGCCCTCGGCGAAGTCCGGCAGGTTGCTCTTGAGGACCTGACTCACAGTCCGGCCGTGGCAAATCTCACCAGGCTGCTCGTCACCTCGCCGACGCCGCCCCCACTGGTAGGGGTCGAGCGACAAATAGACGGTGCGAGTAAGCAACTGGTCCGGCCCCGGGTCCGCTACCGGGCTCTCCCGCCAGGTGAAATCGTCCGCCCCCGGCAACCCTTCTGGTGGTGTGCGCGCCAGAAGCCATTGTTGATTGGTGTCCAAGAGCCGTTTCTCCCTCGATATTAACGAGCCAGTTCCTTAGATGGGCCGCTGGCTCGTGCTCCATATCCGTTAGCCTGCGGGTTTGGTCGTCCCTCCAAGGCATTGGTGGAAAGCGCCGCTCCATCGCTCAATTCACCACTACTCCGATCATCACCTGGTTCTTGATAAAATATGAACTACACGGATGATCTCTAGGGGATAATAGCGCGCTCTGCTTGTTAGTAAATGATCTCGCCCACTTTCCAACCCGCGTTATAAAACAGGTTAATTAGATCACTGGTGGTTAAGCCCGGTCCCTGGATGGCATTTGGCCCTGAGGTGGCGCGGGTTGTGAAACCAGAACAGAGACGACGAAGCAGCATGGCCAAGGCTCCGTTTGTATCAGCAACATGCAGGCCGTTTTTACGGCTTCGTGACTGTTACGCGTTCTTCGCGCCACTGGTGTTGATGGTCGAGCTTAACATGGTCTCCAAGTCGGCGATCCATGCTTTTCTCGCTCGAATGGCGACGCCCGATACGACTCTCGCGGCGTTCAATGCGGCCTTCACCTTCTATTTCGCCATCACCAGCGCGACCGAAGTCATTGTCGCGCTGAGCCTTTCCTATTTGAAGAGTCGCGCCGACTTGCTTCGACTCATCGGTTTTACGGCTGTGGTGCTTTTCGTACCGTGGTGTGTTGCCCTGACCGCAGTGTTCACGAGCGCTGGAAATGAAGTTTTCGGAAACTGGTTCGGCCTGAGCCCTCAAGGCCAGATCGAAGCCTGCTGGGCCACCGGAATGCTCGCGCTGAGCCCCCCTGTGTTGTTGCTGCGCGGAACCGCGTTCGCGCTGTTGATGCTGAACCGCAAAACCATCGTCATCACCTGGAGCACGCTTGTCCGGTTATCCTCGCTGGGGCTTTCATTGTTGTTCCTGCCTCTCTGGTTGGACGGCGCGGCGGTAGGCGCGGCCGCTCTGGTGTTTTGTATGGGTTCGGAGACCGTGTTTGCTTGGTGGTTTGCTTGGAAGTATCTGATGGCGCTCCCATCGGGCCGTAATACCCAAGAGACATTCGGCAGCTACTGGCGCTTTTCCTGGCCTTTGGTAATCAATTCTTCTGCGGAGATGGGTGTGATTTTCGCAATTAATCTATTTCTCGGTCGATTGACCGAAGCGGAACTGGCCATCGCTGCCTTCGGTATAATTCATGGATTGATATCATTGCTGATGGCACCCATGCGCAACCTGGCGCAAACGGCGCAGACGCTGGTCACCCGGCGGGAAGACGTTCGCGTGATGTTCGTATTCATGGCGCAATTGATCGCCGGGTTCACGGTGCTCGCGCTGGCGCTGTTTCAGACACCGCTTCGCGATTCGATCCTGCGCGATATCATGGGGCTGACGCCAGCTTTGACTATCTATTGCGAGCCGGCGATGGGCGCCGCGTTCACCATGGCTGTTTTCTGGGCCTGTACGGCGCTCTTTCGTGGGCTTCTGGCGAAAGCGCGTACAACCTCCTCGCTGGCAACGGCCGGTGTGCTGCGCGTGGTGACTGCGGTGGCCGCTGGGTCGATCAGCCTGAGTTATCCCGACCTGAACGGTGGCTTGCTAGGCGTATGCGCATGGGTCCTTTCCTACGTGGTGGAGTCTGGTCTGAGCGGTTGGCGCTTGCGGCGGATTGGCTGGTTCGCCGGGGCTTAGTTGGGAATGCTCGAATGGCGTTTCTATGACGTCCTTGGAGGTGCCTGGGAAACCTGGCCGTGGACTGAAGCATGGTGGGCCATGTACCCGTGATGCGTGGAAACATGGTGCGCCAAGTATCTGGCGTCGTGCCAGACACCCCATATGAAGGAAGAACCTCGTCGCGACAGCCACGGTAATCCCAGGAAATAGATCCCGGGTTCCGTCGAAACACCGCGTTGGTGCTTCGGTCGACCCTGTTTGTCGAACGCGTCAACCTTCAACCAGCCGTAATCAACATCATAGCCCGTGGCCCAAATGACAGAAGTGACGCCAGCCTCCACTAAATCCATCTTGCGCATGGGATCGCGAACGCATTCCGGGTGTGCTTCGAAAACGCGAGCGCCAGGCTCTGCTGGAAGGTCGAGACCATTACGAGCGACATAAGCGTCAGCGGCATCCAAAATCGACAGGTAGTCGGCGTCTCCTTTTTCAAGATCCTCCCCTAGACCCGTCGCGAAATGCAAAACGCCGTTCCGGAACCTTTCCGTCCGACCAACCAGCGTCATCCCCCGCGCGGCCAGATGTCTGAAGTCGACCGTATAGCCGCCATGGGCGCCACTCACCGCGATCGTTACATGTTCGGTGTCGGGAGCGGGGGCCTCGATATCCCAAAGGCCAAGGACCCCCAGCCACCAGCAATAATCATGGCCGCGATAGCGTCGGGGATACCGGCTGTGTGGACTGATCGATAGAAATACACGTTTTCCTGCACGTAAGAGTTCGTCCGCAATCTGTGCCCCGGAAGAGCCCGCGCCAATCACCAGAACAGCTCCCTCGGGCATCTGGTCGGGGTTGCGATAGGCATTGGAATGCATCTGGATGGCTCCCGCATCCTCAGGAATGATGTTTGGGAAGACTGGACGCTGGAAGGGGCCGGTCGCGGCAACCACGTATGTGGCGTCGATCACGCCCTCGGATGTTTGAACATGAAAGCCGGGCCGACCAACATTTCGTCGCACCTCCTCTACAGCTACCCCGCAGCGGATGGGAGCAGCGATCTTATTGGCGTACTCGACGAAATAATCTGCGACTGTGTCCTTTTGGGGAAAGCTATCTGAATCGGTATCAGTGAATTCCAGGCCCGGGAACCTATCATGCCAAGCTGGACCATTGGCAACCAAGGAATCCCATCTTTCGGTGCGCCAGCGTTCGGCGACCCGGTCGCGTTCTAGAACGAGGTGGGGCATGCCGCAGGCACTCAGGTGCTCGCTCATCGCCACGCCGGCTTGACCCGCACCAACAACGAGCGTCTCTACTCTTTCAATTGGCATCTTGGCGTCTCTCCCTGGCATCCAAAACTTTTCAACCGACATGGTAGCGTGAAGGCGACCGACGATGGGCCTCCAGTCACCCCTTACCTGAATTGGCCTGTGCCAGCCGCTCACGTTTAAGAACCCGATTAGAGAGATGAGTTTCCGCAGTGCCGTCGTGGCGGGTCTGCGACAGCTTATCCAATGGCGCCAGTGTGTTGCCATTATTGCTTTCGAGATATTTGGTTTGCGGGTAGTGAAAATAGGAACTGCCATCGATCAGCAAATGCTTGCCAATCACGAGTTTCTCAGAGCCTCTATGGGCGGCCGCCGTGTTAAAAATG
>JAPKDN010000905.1 GCA_028822575.1 Alphaproteobacteria bacterium
AGTCATCGGTCGATTAGTTAGCCATGCAGGGCATCTCTAGATGGGTATGCGGGTCGACACCACTGGGCACAATATAGCATCCGGTGACGTCGAGCTGTGTATCACCAGAGAGGTTGGGTCCGATCTCGGCAATGCGTTCCATAGAACATGGAGGTCCGCCCCGCCGTGACAATGGCACCGCCCTTGATGACTGGCGATATGTGAACCTCCATTAACCTACGATTTTAGCGGTTTCGACCACCGCGTGGAACAGAACGTCCGTCCCCGCTCGGGCCCAATCCGGTGAGATTTCCTCTGCTTCGTTATGCGATAACCCACCAACGCATGGGCACATCACCATCGCGGCCGGGGCGACCCTATTGATCCAGCAGGCGTCGTGCCCAGCGCCGGACACTAGATCTCGGTGCGTGTAGCCCAAACGCTCCGCCGCGTTTCGAACAGCTGACACACAACCCTCGTCGAAAGTGACCGGGTCAAACCCACCGACTTGCTCGATCTCCATACCAAGACCAGTCGCCTCAGCTATTTTCGCCGCGCCAGTCCGAAGCTCGGTTTCCATCTCGGCGATTACGGCCTTGTCAGGATGGCGGAAATCGATCGTGAAAACGGCTTTGCCAGGGATAATGTTGCGGGAGTTCGGATAGACATCGCAATGCCCGATAGCTCCAACCGCTAGCGGCGCATAGCCCCAGGCAATCTCGTCGACCAGTTGAGTAATGCGCGCCATGCCAAGACCGGCGTTAACGCGCAACGGCATCGGTGTCGACCCGGTGTGACTCTCTCGCCCTGTCAAGGTTACCTCAAGCCAGTTCAACCCTTGGCCATGGGTGACCACGCCGATGTCTTTTTCCTCTGCCTCGAGGATTGGGCCCTGTTCGATATGCAGCTCGAAGAAGGCATGCATCTTGCGAGCACCAACTTCCTCGTCACCCACCCAGTTTATGCGCTTCAATTCATCGCCAAGCGACTTACCCTCGACATCCTCGCGAGCGTAGGCCCAGTCCAACGTATGCACGCCGGCGAAAACGCCGGAGGCCACCATTGGCGGCGCGAAGCGGGTGCCTTCCTCATTGGTGAAATTTACCACGACAATGGGGTGCTTGGTCTTGATGTCGGTATCGTTGAGCGAGCGAATGATTTCCAGCCCACCCAGAACGCCAAGGATGCCATCGTATTTGCCGCCGGTCGGCTGGGTATCGAGATGGCTGCCTACATAGACCGGAAGCGCGTCCGGGTCCGTGCCGTCGCGCCGGGCGAACATGGTGCCCATCTTGTCGACGCCCATGGTCAGGCCAGCCGCTTCGCACCATTTTTGATAAAGCGCCCGACCTTCGGCATCCACATCTGTCAAGGCTTGGCGGTTGTTTCCACCGGCGATTCCTGGGCCAATCTTAGCCATCTCCATCAGCGAGTCCCAAAGACGCTCGCCGTTGATTCTCAAATTATTGGCAACAGTCATCGCATGGCTCCCCGCTTGCACCCCTGTGGCACCGATCAGCGCGTCTATGCAATCTTACCGTCGAAAACCGAGACCGGGTCTAACTCTCTAGGCCCTTAACAATATACTTTCTTGACCATACGGTGCATTTTTTTCTTTTGGAAGTGACATCTGATGGTCAAGTGGATTGTCTTTTAAATCTATGGGAAAGCCATCACCTTGGGCAAGCTCCGGTCAATCTACAGAAATCACTGGCCGAGAGGACTTTGAACATGGCCGCGCTGGCACAATCGTCGCGAGGGCGCACCTGAATACCAGCAGAGAACGAGGAGCGTATCCTTGCAGCTGCGCAAGAGGAATTCTCAGCTCATGGCTTTCGTAGCGGCATCATCAAACAGACCGCTACTCGGGCGTTGATGTTCGAGCCGAACCTACTGTAGTACTTTGCCCAAACGGAAGACGTCCA
>JAPKDN010000066.1 GCA_028822575.1 Alphaproteobacteria bacterium
GATTTGGGCAATCGCGTGCCCAGGAATTCTTAAACGGCGCGTTGAAGCAAAAGCGATTCAAGCTAGCGTAACGCGGCGGAGCTATACACGGTGTCGAAGACGTTATCGGTGCTGTTGCAATCAAGGCGCTTCTGGCCTCGCATCAACGCTTCGACTTCGTGCCTGGTTCGTATTTCCAGATGGAGGATCAGCTGGGCCTCATATATTATTTCGCATGCGATCGAGGTAACTGCTACGGATTCTCACAGTGTGGTCGGCTTTATGAGCTGCACGGCTGTTCCGTCGATGACGTTCATTACGTGTCAAGCTCTATTCAAGGCACGACCGAAGCCCGCAAACTTTAAGCTAAGATTAACGCGCGCCAAGGACCTGGCGACTCACCCGGATCTTTGAATCGCTCGCCACCCGATATCGCGCCGGCAAAACCCATCGGGCCAGTCGATCCGGTCGACGGCGGTGTAGGCGCTGTCTCGCGCGGCTTTGATACTGCTCCCGAGGGCTGTCACGCTAAGTACACGACCGCCATTCGCTGTCAGTTGGCCGCTGGCGTCGTGGGTGGTTCCGGCGTGGAAAACCGTGATGACTGCATCCTCTTCCGCCGCATCCAACCCGTTGATGGGCGACCCTTTGCCATAGGGGCCTGGATAGCCGTTTGTCGCCATGACCACGCAGATCGCTGCGCCATCGTCCCACCTCAAGTCAAAATTCGAGAGCTGTCCGTCATGGCAGGCGATCAGCGCCGGCAGTAAATCACTTTTCAAACGCGCCATCAGGACCTCGCATTCGGGATCGCCGAAGCGGACGTTATGTTCGATCAGCTTTGGTCCCTCAGCGGTGATCATCAGGCCGGCGAATAACACGCCTTTGAAGGGATGACCTTCCTCCGCCATGCCTTCCACGGTTGGCTTGATGATCTCGGCCATCACGCGATCCTCCATCGCCTGGTTGATCACGGGTGCGGGCGAATAGGCGCCCATACCCCCGGTATTGGGGCCCGTGTCACCATCACCAACTTGTTTATGATCCTGCGCCGCCGCGAGAGGGAGCACGTGTGTGCCGTCGACAAGGACGAAGAAACTGGCTTCCTCACCTTCCAGGAACTCCTCGATCACTACTTCGCTTCCAGCGGCGCCGAACGCGTTGTCACGCAAGGCCGCGACCAGCGCCGTTTCGGCATCCGCGACGCTCATGGCGACGGTAACGCCCTTGCCGGCGGCCAGACCGTCGGCCTTGACGACGATTGGCGCGCCTTTTGCCCGTACATAGGCCAGCGCTGGTTCCAATGCGGTGAAGCGTTCGAAGGTGGCTGTTGGAATAGCGTGGCGTTCGCATAATTCCTTGGTGAAACTCTTGGAACCTTCTAGCGCGGCAGCAGCGGCATTGGGGCCGAACGACTTGATCCCGGCCGCGTCGAGACGATCCACCAAGCCCGCGACCAAGGGGGCCTCGGGGCCAACCACCACGAAATCGATGGCGTTCGAACGGGCGAAGTCGATTATCCCATCAAGATCCATCGCGGCGATTGGCACACAGGTCGCGTCTTGGGCGATCCCCGCATTGCCTGGTGCACAGTAAAGCGCATCGCAAAGCGGTGAGCCGGCGATCGTCCAACACAGCGCATGCTCGCGCGCGCCAGAGCCAATGACGAGTATTTTCATCCTGGGTCGCTCCTCGAACTTCCGATTTTCCGCCTTGTAGCATAGATTGTCCCCATGCAGGACAGACCCATGGAACACTTTGACAATTTACCGGAACTCTCGGTTAGTGAGTTGTCGAATAAGGTCAAGCGCACCGTCGAAACGTCATTCGACCGGGTGCGGGTGCGCGGCGAGGTCTCGCGTCCCAGTTTTGCTGCTTCTGGCCACATATATCTGACTTTGAAGGATGACAAGGCGGTTTTGGACGGCGTGGTCTGGCGCGGTAACGCCCAGCGCCTTGCGATGCGTCCCGAAGAAGGCATGGAGGTGATCTGCACCGGCAAGATCACGACCTATCCTGGACGGTCCAAATACCAGATCGTGATCGAGCAGATGGAGTTGGCGGGTGAAGGCGCGTTGCTCAAGCTGTTGGAGGATCGGCGCAAAAAACTCGCTGGCGAGGGTTTGTTTGACGAGGGCCGCAAGCGCCGGCTACCTTTTCTGCCGACCGTCATCGGGGTTGTCACATCACCCACCGGGGCTGTGATCCGCGATATCCTGCATCGCCTGACCGACCGGTTTCCGGTTCACGTCCTGGTCGCGCCGGTTCTCGTTCAAGGCGACAACGCCGCGAAACAGATCGCGGCGGCGATAGAGGGCTTTAACGCGTTGCTGGAAAGTGGTTCGGTGCCGCATCCGGATCTGCTGATCGTGGCTCGAGGCGGCGGCAGTCTTGAAGATCTTTGGGCCTTCAACGAGGAAGTGGTAGTCCGGGCGGCGGCGGCCAGTGAGATCCCCTTGATCTCCGCGGTTGGCCACGAGACCGACACCACATTGATCGATTTCGCGTCGGATTATCGGGCGCCGACACCGACGGCGGCGGCGGAAATCGCCGTGCCAGTTCGCGCTGAGCTTTTGGCTCAAGTAACGGACGACCAGGGCCGGCTGTTCAACGCGATCTCACGTCTGATGGGGGAGGTGGGAACGCGGCTTCAGGGAATGGCGCGGGGACTTGGAGATCCTCGGTCGCTGATAGAGACCCGGGCACAAAGCGTGGATTATCTGGAGCAGCACCTTAGCGCTGGAATGCGGCACGGGCTCGACCAGCGGTCAATGGCCGTGGCCCGCTTGGCCGATAAGATAACGCGTCCAGAAACCCAGCTCGCGCGGATAGCGGGCGACTTGGGTGTGGTGGGTCAGAAACTCGAAGCGGTCGGAGAGCGTGTCCAAGATACCTGCCGCTCGGCCCTCGATCGCACGGCCGCGAGATTACGCCGGGAACCGATCTCCCGTGCGGCGCGGCAAGCAGGCATGGATTTCGACCGGGGTAGCGCGCGACTGGAAGCGGTGCTCGATCGCCGGATCGTGGACCTAACCGCCCGAATTAGTGGTCTGGATCGTCTGCTGGAGGCCAGTTCCTTTGAGCGGACTCTTGACCGCGGTTTCGCACTGATCAGGGATGATGTTGGCGTCCCCGTCATGGCGGTTTCGGAAACCAAATCTGGTCAGGCCGTCACATTGCATTTCAAGGATGGCGCCGTTGACGCGGTTGTGGGCATGCGACCAAAACGCGCAAGGGTGAGCGCGGACGTGCCGCCAACCGCTCAGGAAACGTTGTTTTGAGTGTCGTCTTATCTGCTCTCACCAACCCTTCCCGCCACTTTCCTTGCTTATTGATACTGGCATTGGCATTGGTGATGACGGCCGGCGCGCATGCCCGATCGGAGACCATTCTCGATGGAAAATTCATCCAGGGCGGCCTGGTGATCGGCTCAACCACGCTGGGAGCCACGGTAACCCTTAATGGTCGTGCCGTGCGGGTCGCGCCGGATGGTGGCTTTGTGTTCGGCTTCAGCCGGGATGCCGCCTCGTCGGCCACGCTGAAGATCACAACTCCTGGCGGCGTGGTCGATCGCCACGTGTTGAAGATAAAGGCGCGCACCTATGACATCCAAAGGATCGATGGGTTACCGCGCAAGATGGTGTCGCCTCCCGCCAAAGCTCTCGCTCGGATACGCCGCGAGGGGGCTGCGATCAAGGCGGCCCGGATGCGGGATACACCGGTCCCGTATTTTCAATCTGGGTTTATCTGGCCGGCAAAGGGCCGAATTTCTGGGGTTTATGGCTCCCAGCGTGTCTTCAATGGAAAACCCAAGAGACCACATTACGGGATCGATATCGCCGGGCCAATTGGGACGCCCGTGGTCGCGCCGGCCGATGGGGTCGTACGTCTGGCAGAGCCGGATCTGTATTATTCAGGGGGCACGATCATCCTTGATCATGGCCAAGGTCTGAGTTCGGCTTTCCTGCATATGGAGACCGTCGCCGTCAAACCGGACGATATGATCAGACAGGGCGATCCGCTCGGAACCATCGGCGCCACCGGGCGAGCGACGGGGCCGCATTTGGATTGGCGGATCAATTGGTTCGAAAGACGTCTTGACGCCGGCCTTTTGGTTCCGCCGATGCGATGAACCGCCAGCTCAATGTCACTTCCCCCAGCGTCGGTGTAGCCAGAGCCACTGCCCGGGAGTGTCGCGGATCCAACCTTCCAGCCAGGTGTTGATCTCGGTCATAATAGTAAGCGTGTCCGCTTCCCTGTCGCCGCTATTGGGCAACGTGATCGGTGGCCAGAAGGTTACCCGGAATCGGGCACCACCAAGCCGTTCTATGCGGACTGGAACTACCGGACAGCGGTATTTCAGGGCGAATACTGCAATCGCAGGCGCGGTTTTCGCTGGTCTGCTGAAGAAGGGAACATCGATCCCCTCGTTCAATTTTTGGTCTACCAGCATTGCTATATGACCCCGGTTGCGCATTATTCGGGCTAATCGCATGGCCCCGCTAGGGCCCTTTGGGATCAGTTCGTCCTCGTGCCGGCCGGCTGATTGCCGCAGGATCTTGTCCGCCAGCGGGGCGTTCATTGCCCGGTAGATATTGTGTAACTTGACGCCGTTCGGCTCCGCCATCCGAGGCAATAATTCCCAGTTCGCCAAATGGCCAGAGAAGAAAATGCCGGCTTGATCGTCATCTCGCAAGGCATGGATATGCTCGCGACCGATGACCTCAACTCTTGTGTTGTCTCCGCTGAGATCGAGATGGCGCATATGTGGAAATTCGCCGGCAACCCGGCCTAGATTGTCCCACATCTCGCGCACCGTAGCCTCGACGCGGGAGTTATCCCATTCTGGAAAGCTGTCCCTAAGATTGCGCCGTGCCCGGTTGCTGACGGGTAGTCTTGGTCCAATAGTCCGCGCGATTGCGCCGCCCAGATTGGAGGCGGCATCGATGGTCAAGATCTCCATCAGCCGGATCCCGAGCCAGGTCGCCACGCCGGATAATGGCCAGGTGATAAACCGCTTATGCCAGGGCGAGGGTGTAAGACGTGCGTCAACCCGAACCATTATAGAGCCCCCTGTTCAGAAGCGCCGCAAGCGCCGACTCGTCTTGCCAGGCCAGAGTAATATCCAGACGTTGGACCCGCGCTTGGACGGGTTTGGGCAATCGCACATGGTCTTTGGCGGTTGTGACCGGGATGGCGGCATCAGCTTCTGCGCGTCCGAGAATGGCGTTTATTTCGGCCGTCGTGAAGACATGGTGATCCGGAAACGGTTCAAAGCCGATGACGGAAAGATGAAGTTCCTCAAGGGTTTCACGGAACTTCGTCGGGCGTCCAATGCCAGCGAAACCCAAGACCTTGGTGCTCGGGGGCAGGTGGTGATTCTCGCGGGGAACGATCTTGGCGCGCAGGAGCGGGTGGGCCGGTGGTAAAGAGGGCGCGAGGTTGGTTCGATCCTCGCCGATCATGATCAGTCCGTCCGCCCGCGCCAGACCCGTCTCAATCGGCTCGCGCAGCGGGCCAGCCGGATGTACTCGCTTGTTTCCAAATCCAAACGCGCCATCGATCACCACGAGGGAAAGGGTTTTTTTCAGGTCAAAGTTCTGAAACCCATCATCCATGATGATCAACCCAGCACCATCGGCCCGCGCGGCGGTAGCACCCTTGGCTCGGTGACGGGCAACCCAAGTCGAGGCGGTTTCGGCCAGTAGAAGGGCTTCGTCGCCGACGTCGCGCGCGCTGTGAATGCTGGGTTGGACTTTGGCTGGCCCGCGAATTGTCCCGCCATGGCCTCTGCTCAGAAAGGTGACTTCGGTTCCATCGCCTATTAGTCGACTGGCGATGGAGAGCGCCACGGGTGTTTTACCAGCGCCGCCGGCCACCAGATTGCCCACGCAGATAACTGGAATATCGAGCTCATGTGGCCGGGACGTGGACCGACGGATCGCCGCACCGGCTCGGTAGGCCAAACTGAATGGTTGGAGCAGGCGCGGGAGTATCCCGTCTTCTACCCAGTAACCGGGCGCCTTCACGACACTGGCCCGATGGATGACCCACGCAGAAACGGCGTGATGTTGTTGTGGATAACCTCCAGGACCTGTTTTCCGCCTTCAACATAGACCCCAGCGTTCCGCGCGAGCGCCTCACGTCGCGAGGTGTCCTTCAATAGTTTGTCGATGGTGGAAGCTAAATCTTCGCCTCCTTTGAGACTGATCACCGCGTCCCGGGCAAGCATTTCTGAGGCTATTTCCTGATTTTTGGACATCATCGGGCCGATCAGAATCGCGGAGTCGAAATGAGCCGGTTCGACTGGATTGTGCCCGCCAACTGGTACCAGGGAGCCTGCGATGAACACGATTTTGGCAAGATGAAAAAACAATGCCATCTCGCCGAGTGTATCGGCGATATAGATATCAGTCTCGGGATCTATCGACTGGTTCGCCCCGCGACGTGCGACGGACAATCCCCGCGCCCGCGCCATCGTGGCGATTTCGGTGCCTCTACCAGGGTGCCGGGGAGCGATGATCGTCAATAATTGCCGATGTTCGTCGCGAAGAGCAAGATGCGCATCGAGCATCGGCACGTCCTCGCCGACATGCGTGCTTGCCGCGAACCAGATTTCGCGGGTACTTATTTTGCCCGTCAGTTCAGTTGCCTGATCCTTCTCGAAGGGCAAGGCCTTGGCGGCGCGCTTAAGATTTCCAGGCACTTTTATCCGCGTCGCCCCCAGGGCTTTGAATCGGTCTGCCTGATCGGGGTTCGTGGCGAGGACTAGGTCAACCTTCGAGAACAGGGACTTGGCGGCGCCAGGGGCCTTGCACCAACGTGCGAACGAACGCTCGGACATGCGGGCATTCACCAAAACAATTGGGATGCCGCGCCCATGGGTTCGGGTTATCTGCCCCGGCCAGAACTCGGATTCCATGATTAACGCCAGATCCGGGCGCCAGTGATCCAGAAAGCGATCCACCCAAATGGGGCGGTCGAGGGGAACGAATTGATGGATGGCGCGCTCCGGCAGCCGGTCGGCCATCATGTTGGCCGAGGTTACGGTGCCGGTGGTGACAAGAACATGTCTGTCGTTCGTGGTAACCAGCAGACGCTCGATGAGCGCCAGGGCCGCCACGCTCTCTCCAACGCTGGCCGCATGCAACCATATCAACTCACCGTCGGGGCGCGGGATGCTAGCGACACCGCGCCTTTCACTCACCCGTTCCCGATCTTCCTTGCCCCGTTTTACCCGACTTGACAACAACAGCTCGATGGCTGGCGCGCCTAGGGTCATAACCCCTTCATAAAGCGGCAGCATCATCGGTATTTCCGCCTTCCCTTGACGTCGTTGGCATCGGCCCGGGTGTCTGGTTCGTGCTGGAAATACAGATCTGCCTGGGTGGTGATCGCGATCAGGCGGTTTTCGATTTGGAGCCGGTAGTCCTCGAATTTCTCCGGCGTTAATGCCTTTGGGACGTAAATCGGCTCTCCCCAAATGATCACGCCCCGACTGAAGGGACAGGGAAGCACCATGCGGTCCCAGGTTCGAAGGATCTTTCGATGCTTGGTGTTCCAGGCAGCAGGTATGATTGGCGCCCCACTCAGGCGCGCCGCAGCCACGACGCCTGGGCTGAGGTGCATGCGCGGCCCGCGTGGTCCATCCGGCGTGATCCCAATCGACAACCCGCCGCGCAGTGCCTTGATCAGGTTGCGCAGACCCACCGCGCCACCCTTGCCCTTGGTTGAAGAGCCCCAGATAGTTTGAAAGCCAATGCGCTGAATCGCAGCCGCGATCAGCTTGCCGTCGGGATGTGGAGACTGAAGCATGGCCAGTGGTTTCGCCATGGGCCATCCCTCGAACATTTGCATAATCCGGCTGTGCCAGAATACCGCGATGATCGGTTGGCCCAAGGTATGGACGACCGGGGCTGCGGCGAGGGTTTTTTTTTCCCAGCGAATTGACCACGCGGTTAGCAGGATACACTTAGCGAGAATCCAGCTCACGACACGTTGACCAACCTCTCTGCGCAACATGCGTTTCAGCATCGTTCCGGGTTAGCCCCCGACTTGATTGAGTTGCGCGATCGCCGCGCCGTCGGCGTCGGAGAATTGCAGGCGATGCAGGTTCGCGTATACTTCGCCGCGCAAGAGCAACTCCAAATGTGGGCCCGATTCGGTGATCCGTCCGGCGTCAACCACGTGGATCATGTCGGCTGATTGAATCGTTGAAAGCCGGTGCGCGATGACGATGGTGGTCCTTCCAACCATCAATTTTCCCAACGCGCCCTGAACCGCTCGTTCGGACTCGGTATCCAAGGAGGAGGTCGCTTCGTCGAGTAACAAGATCGGCGCGTCCTTGAGCATCGCGCGGGCGATGGCGATGCGTTGACGCTGGCCACCAGATAGTTTCACGCCATGTTCCCCGACGATGGTCGCGAAGCCCTCGGGCATCGCCTCGATGAAACCACCGGCGGAAGCATTGTGGGCCGCCTCGCGGATCTCCTTGGGCGGTGCGCCGGCGCGCCCATAGGCGATATTCGCCTCAATCGTATCGTCGAATAGGGTCACGTCCTGACTAACCAGCGCGATATTGGCGCGCAGGGAGGCGATGGAAATGTCACGAATGTCGCGACCATCCAGGGTGATCCGGCCCGCGGTGACATCGTAGAACCGGGGGATGAGGTTAAGGATCGTGCTCTTGCCGGCGCCAGATTGACCGACCAAGGCGACGGTCTTGCCGGCCTCCACCGACAGAGAAACCCCCTCCAGGGCCTGTTTACCGCCGGCATAGGCGAAGCCGACGTCGAAAAAGCTGATATCGCCTTTAACGGTGTCGATTGGTTTGGCATCGGGGCGGTCGGTGATCGTCGGTGCGACGTCGAGGATTTCGAACACTCTGTCAGCCGCCGCCAGGCCCTCTTGAAGTTGCGCGTTCAAGTTCACCAACTTCTTGACCGGATCATAGGCCAGCAACAACGCGGTCACGAACGAGAAAAACGTGCCGGTTGTCCGGGTTCCCTCGATTACTTGCCAGCCGCCATAGCAGATCACCACGACAATCGCCGTGCCGCCCAATGTCTCCATGATCGGATAGGCTGCCGCCTTGGTACGCGCGGCGCGGAACACGAGCTTGAAGATCTGTTCGATCATCGCGCCGGCGCGGTCGCGCTCATAGGGCTCCATGCCATAGGCTTTCACATGGCGTGCGCCCTGGAAAACCTCATTCAGGAGTGTGGTGAATTGGCCCAATTCGCGCTGGGTATTGGCGGAAACCTTGCGCATGCGCTTGCCGATATTCACCAGCGGCAGGATCGCGGTTGGGAACGCGAAGAACGAGGCCAGCGTGAGCATCCAGTCCTGATACAACATCACGCCTACCAGGAAGATGATTGTCAGGCTGTCGCGGCCGATGGCGGTCAGGACGCTGGCGACCGTGCCACGCATCTTTTCGATGTCATTGATGAAACGCGAGATCAGGTTACCGCTGGATTGGCCATGAAAATAGGCCAAGTCGGCACGCAAAAGATGAGCAAACATACGCTTTTGAAGATCCGCCAGAATGCGTTGACCGACAAAGCTTACCAGCACGTTCTGACCATAGGTAGCTATGCCCTTGAGCAGGAAAACCACCATGACCACGGCGGCTGCTGCATATAGGCTGGAGCGGTTGCGCGCCGTGAAGACGTCGTCGAGAATGGTCTCCATCAAAAAAGCCAACGCCGCCGTAGTCGCGGCGACCACGGCCATCAGGCTGACGGCGAGGAGCAAAAGCCCAATATGTGGACGAATATGCTCGCCGACCAGGCGCCTGACCAGAATTCGGGTGCGTGTCCGGCCACCCTGGCTTAATTCGGCTTCCGCCAAGCCCGATCCCCCGAGGATTCATGTGTTTATCCAGTACGTGACTGTATCACGCCGAGTGCCCGCGGACCATGATTACGGCGGGGTTTCAGCCACGAAAAATCACGCTGTCGGTCCGGTTGGATCCTGCTCTGTTTCAGTAATCGCTCAGGGCGGGCACAGAGCGCGCCAATTTTACTTGGCTCGGTCAAGATAGCCGTCGGGTTGGCCTGCCATAATTGACGGACTTTCGCGTTTGGTCGAGTTCGAGTTTCCCGTCGATAATTTTGGATTCACGTCATAGCGGTTACCCGGCGCCATTCGAAAGACGCTATAGCCAACGAGTTGTGGCAGCAAGGCCATGGGGTTTTGCGCGAAAC
>JAPKDN010000906.1 GCA_028822575.1 Alphaproteobacteria bacterium
GCCTTCCAGCTCCGAGATACCGTGCCGCTGGGCGATCGCGAGTAGAGTTTCGCCCGCGGCCGCATCAACCTCGCGACGCGATCCATCCGGCATCACAAACGTCATCACGCCCATTCAGTCCGCTGAGGTTCGCGCGACAACCCGAAGTGCATCGACGGCACCGGCAATTCGCGAAGCAGCAGCATCGACCTCCTCAAGCGTTGTTTGGCGTCCAAGGCCCAATCTAATCGCGCTGGCAGCCGTAGCATCGTCTAGGCCTATCGCTTGGAGAACATAGGACGGCTCCACCGCCGCCGAGGTGCAGGCAGAACCGGTTGCCGCCGCGATATCGTCCACAAGCGCATCGAGTAACTCCTGGGCGTCAATCCCTGGGAACGCGACATTGAGATTTCCCGGCCAGCGTTGATCAGCATCGCCATTGAGGATCGTTCCAGGTATGGCGAGTAGTCCCGCCCTAAGGCGACCATGCATCCCATCAAGCCGTACACGCTCGGCCGGCATATCTTGTTGTGCGGCTGCGGCGGCGGCCCCGAACCCAACACATAGGAAGGCGGGTAAGGTTCCGGATCGAATCCCGCGCTCCTGCCCGCCCCCAGAAAACAGCGGTTCGAGACGCACACGCGGTCGGCGACGAACGTAGAGTGCACCAATTCCTTTCGGGCCGTACATCTTATGGGCCGAGATACTCATCAGGTCGATGGCCATTTCCTCGACATTCAGTGAAATCTTGCCGACCGCCTGCGCGCAATCAGTATGAAAAAGGACTCCCCGCGCCCGGCAAAGCTGCCCGATATCGTGCAGCGGTTGGATCACACCAATTTCGTTGTTCACACCCATCACAGATACCAGGGCGGTGTCGTCACTGATCGCTGCGTCGAGCGCATCAAGGTCAATCAATCCATTTGAGCCGACCGGCAGGATCGTGTTGGAAAATCCCTCAGTCTCAAGTGACTTCACCGATTCCAATACGCACTTGTGCTCGGTCGCAACGGTCACCATGTGGCGACGCCGGTTCTCGACAAACCGTGCCGCACCCTTGATGGCGAGGTTGTTAGATTCTGTAGCACCTGAGGTGAAAATGACCTCGCGCGGGTCGGCGGCGATGAGGGATGCAATTTCCTCACGGGAACTTTCGACGGCGGTCGCTGCGTCGTGTCCATACCCGTGGTGATCCGAGTGTGGGTTTCCAAAACGATCTTCCAAGAAGGGGCGCATCGCTGCCAGAGCACGCGGATCAAGCGGTGTCGTGGCTTGGTAATCAAGGTAGATCGCGCGTTGCCGGGTCATGATGCAAGCCGTGTCGACGGCGCGGGGTTTTTGCGCCGGTAGAGCGCGGTCCAGGCACCGATGAGCAGTTCGATATCGTCCTCTCGAGTGTCCCAGCCAAGACTGACCCGGACGGCCGACGCGGCAAGTTCCGGAGGCGCTCCCATCGCCGCAAGGACGTGCGAGGGGCCAACCTTTCCAGACGAGCATGCCGCACCCGCGCTAATAGCAATACCGTCGAGATCAAATGCCATGACCTGGGTTTCACTGGAAACGCCGGGCATTGTCAAACAGCTTGTGTTGGGTAATCGAACAGCATCCGCGCCGAAGACGGTCGCGCCGAATTCTTGGCAGGCCAATTCCAATCGGTCGCGGAGTTTCATAACTACGGTTAGATCTATGTCGTTCTCAATCCACCACTGGGCGGCGGCTCCAAATCCGGCAATTCCGGGAACGTTCTGCGTTCCGGCGCGACGATACCCTTCCTGGCCGCCCCCGACCTGTTGCGCGCTAAGATCAAATCCTTTTCGGATCACCAAGGCGCCGGTTCCCATGGGTCCACCAAATTTGTGCGCTGAGACGGTGAGCATATCAACGCCAAGAGCGTCGAAATCAAATGGCACCTTCCCAGGTCCTT
>JAPKDN010000067.1 GCA_028822575.1 Alphaproteobacteria bacterium
ACATCGGCGCGCATAACAGCAATAGCGCGAGCATAAAACAAAGTGTCCCCGGCCGACCGTTAGCGCCTGCTAGCTTATCCGCGGGCACGGCTAATCCCAATAATATTACCACCATGGCCAACCAGCAATGATCGACCCTCCATTAGCTCTGGTAACGCCAATCCCATCAATTCAAGTAGCGTTGGCGCCACATCGGCGAGGCGGCCCGATACCAACCCGGTCACCCCCGCTGGCGCGTTGACCAGGATGGCCGGCACCAGATTGGTGGTATGGGCGGTATGCGGATCGCGGGTTTTTGGATCAATCATTGTCTCGCAATTACCGTGGTCGGCGGTCAGGAACATCGTGCCGCCAACATCCTCCAGGGCTTCTGTGACCCTCCCGATACAGTGGTCGACGGTCTCAACGGCTTTAATCGCTGCCACCAAATCGCCGGTATGGCCGACCATGTCCGGATTGGCGAAATTAGCGATGATCAGATCGAATGAATTTCTAGCGATAGCTTCGACCAGACGATCTGTCATCTCGTTGGCTGACATCTCTGGTTTCAGGTCATAGGTTTTTACCTTTGGCGAGGGTATAAGAATGCGCTCCTCGCCGGGAAAAATCTCTTCGCGACCACAATTAAGGAAAAACGTCACATGTGGGTATTTCTCTGTCTCGGCGATCCGCAATTGCCGCAAACCGGCACCCGCCACAACTTCTCCTAGGGTCTGAACCAGATCAACCGGCGCAAACAGCGTGGTCAAAAATCGGTTCAAATTCGCTGAATACTCAACCATTCCAGCCCGCGCCGAGAAGCGCGGGACAAACGGGCGATCAAAGCCATCGAAGTTGGGGTCGACCAGGGTGGCGAGGATCTCACGTGCCCGGTCGGCGCGGAAATTAGCAAACAACAAGCCATCGCCGTCACGCATGCCGTCATAGTCGTCGATGATAGTGGCTTCGGCGAACTCATCGGTCTCGCCGCGTACGTAGATGGCCTGGATGGCGGCCTGGCCACTCGTGTTGGGATGCCCTTCCGCCAACGCGAAAGCGCGATACGCGTTCTCTACGCGCTCCCAGCGGTTGTCACGATCCAGGGCGAAGAAGCGACCGATGACAGTCGCGATACGCGAGGCTGGATGGCGGGCCGCATCGAAGGCGGCCATGGCTGAGGCGGCGCTTTTTGGTGGCGTATCCCGGCCATCGAGGATCGCGTGCACCAGGACCTCGACCCCGGCTTGGCTCAGGACCCGAGTCAAGGCGGCGATATGATCTTGGTGGCTATGCACCCCGCCGGCGGACAGCAGGCCCATGAGGTGACAACGTCCGCTGGCGCCTCGGACGCGCTCTATAAACGCGAGCAGTTCCGTGTTTGACGCTAGGCTTCCGTCTCGAACCGCCGCGTCGATCCTGGGTAAATCCTGAAGGACAACCCGCCCGGCGCCAAGATTCATGTGCCCGACCTCGGAATTGCCCATCTGGCCATCGGGCAGGCCAACATCGTCGCCGGAGGCGCTGATGACGCCGGTCGGAAAGTTGCGGCGCAGACGGTCATAGACCGGTGTGTCCGCCTGGGCGATGGCGTTGTGGTCGGTCTCGGCGCGCTCGCCCCAACCGTCCATGATGCAAAGCATGACTGGTTTCATAGCACGTTTATAGAGGATTTTGGGGTATGGGGACAATCAATCCCGGTGGTAGGGATGCCCGGAGATAATTTGCTGCGCCCGGTACAGTTGCTCCGCCAATAGGCCGCGGACGAGGAGATGAGGCCACGTCAATCGGCCAAGGGAAAGTGTTAGCCGCGCGCGTTCCAGAATGCGGGTATCAAGGCCATCGGCGCCGCCAATCACCAAGGCGATATCGCTGGCGCCATCGTCCATTGCGTTGGAAATCCAACTGGCAAAAGCGCGGCTGCTAAGGGTTTTTCCGGTTTCATCCAGCGCGATGACCCAGGCTTCGTCGGGTATCACCGCCAGCAATCGCTCCGCTTCCTCGTGTTTCAGGGCATCGCCAGATAGTTTGCCGCGCGCCTCGATCTCGCGCAAGGTCACCGGCCAACGCAACCGCTGGGCGAAGTGGTCGAACAGGGCGCGATGGACGCTTTTTCGGTCTCGGCCAATCGCCGCGATGGTCACGCGCATAGCATCTCCCGACGAATCGCGTGATCAGGCGTTTGCGGCCAGTGGGGCGTCGTCACCAACAGACACCGTCTCGGCACCTACATCGACCCCCCACATTTTTTCCAGTGCGTAGAATTCGCGTACTTCGGGCCGAAATAGGTGGACGATAATATCGCCGGCATCGATGAGTACCCAGTCGCCGGTACTCATGCCTTCTACGTTTACGCGCGGGATATCCGTTTGCTTCAGTTTTCCGATGAGATGATTGGCCATGGCCGCCACCTGCCGGGTCGAGCGTCCGGTGGCGATAACCATGTGGTCACCGATGGAGGATTTTCCGGCCAAATCGATGGCCACGATGTCCTCTGCCTTGTCGTCGTCCAGTGATACGGTCACAAGATCGAGCAGGTCGTCCCGGTTGGGGGACTTGGTCTTGGTTGGTATGGTCATCTCCTTATATCTATCCCGCGAGGCCATCTCGGTGGGTTGTCTTCCTGACTACTATATCGCTTTTTTCCGTTTGCGCATTTGAGTCGCTGACACTGGATTCAACAAGGTATGATGGAAGATCCAAGCCGGTGGTCGACGGCGCGTCAACACGCTTCCCCGCCGCTCCGGCACTCGGGATCGGGCGAAACGTCGAGCCGTCTTGCCAGATAACGCCTTCAACGAATAGGTTGGTCTGTCGAACACGGCGACGAGCACCGTGCGAAGAATATATGACCAATCGCGCCAAGCCGGCATCTGGGCGAGATTGTCCGCCCCCATGATCCATACGAACCTCGTATGCGGAAAACGTTTCCGCAAGGCAGCCAATGTGTCAGCAGTATAACGGGTGCCGAGATCCGCTTCAAGGGTGGTCACTTCGATTCTGGGGTCCTTACGCAGCGCGAGGGCTTGCGCGACGCGTGCCCGCATTGGCGCCATCTCGGTTGAGGGTTTTAATGGATTTTGCGGCGATACCAACCACCAAACCCGATGCAAACGGAGGCGTTTGAGGGCCAATTCCGCGATCATTCGGTGGCCTTCATGGGCGGGGTTGAACGACCCTCCCATAAGGCCTATCCGTTGTCCCCGGCGATCACCAAGACCAAGTGTCGAAGGGAGTTGGCGGACTGAACGACGGGATATCACGATGTCGCGGGTTTCGTGGCCAAAAAGGTCAGAGCCGAAACCATCACGGGCGAACCTGCCCGCTACCCCTGACGACATATTTGTAGCTGGTCAATTGCTCGGTACCGACCGGTCCGCGGGCATGCAGGCGACCGGTCGAGATACCAATCTCGGCGCCCATGCCAAATTCACCGCCATCGGCGTATTGCGTCGAGGCGTTGTGCAGCACGATAGCGCTGTCGACCTCGGCGAGGAAACGTTCGGCTGCAGCCTTGTCGCCGGTCACGATGCTGTCGGTATGGCTGGAGCCATAGGCGTTGATATGCTCTATCGCGCCCTGGACGCCGTCGACCAGTCGGATCGACAGGATCGCGTCGAGATATTCGGTTGTCCAATCCTCGTCGCTCGCGATTTTTATGCTTTTGACGAGTGAACGGGCCCCGTCGTCACCGCGCAACTCACAGCCGGCGTCATGCAGGGCCTTGGCGATCGTTGGCAGAAGCCGGTTGGCGGCGGCGCGGTCGACCAATAACGTCTCCGCCGCTCCGCAGATACTGGTCCGGCGCATCTTGGCGTTAAGGGTCACGTCACGTGCCATATCCAGATCGGCGGCGCCGTCCACATAAATGTGGCAAAGACCTTCCAGATGCGCGATTACCGGGATACGGCTTTCATTCTGTACCCGTTCGGTCAGGGATTTACCGCCGCGCGGGACAATGATGTCCACGGTTTTCACCATGGTTAGCAGATGGCCGACGGCGGCGCGGTCCCTGGTTGGCACAAGCTGAACCGCTGCCTCGGGCAGGCCAGCCTCGCGAAGCCCCTGGTGTAGGCAATCGACGATGGCGCCGGAGGAGTGGATCGATTCCGAGCCGCCGCGCAAAATTGCCGCGTTGCCGGATTTTAGACAAATGCCACCGGCATCGGCGGTGACGTTGGGGCGTGATTCATAAATGATTCCGATGACCCCGAGTGGCACCCGCACGCGACTGATCTCAAGGTTATTTGGCCGGGTCCACCGATCCATGACCATGCCGACCGGGTCGGGCAGGTCAGCGATGGCTTCCAGTCCCGCTGCAATGCCTTCCAATCGATCTGGGTCGATAGCAAGGCGATCTATCAACGAGGCGCGCAATCCTTTTTTCTTGCCATGCGCGATATCAAGGGCATTTGCATCCAGAACTATCTGGATATTGGCGCGGATTGCGGTGGCGGCGGCGCGCAGAGCCTTGTTCTTATCCGCCGTCGACGCGCGGGAAAGTGCTTGAAAGGACTCACGCGCCTTGGCGCCCAGGCCGTTCATGACGGCCTTGAGATTGCCTAGGGCGGGGGTCAGTTCCGCGATCGACATTTAAGGCTCCTTATCCAGTCAGGACCAAATCGTCACGATGGATCAGCTCATCGCGGCCACGGTAGCCCAGAATAGTCTCGATTTCACGGGATTTGTGGCCTTTGATCCGGGCCGCGTCCTCGGCGTTATAGGCCGCGAGGCCGCGGGCGATTTCCCGACCCTTAACGCCATGAACAGTAATCAAGTCGCCGCGCTCAAAACGCCCGGTTACTTGGGTGACACCGGCTGGCAGGAGACTGCGGCCGGAAGACAGGGCGCGTTCGGCACCAGCGTCTAGATAAACGGCGCCAGCCGCACTTATTGCACCGGCAATCCAATTTTTTCGTGCTGCGCGGGGAGTGTCGGAGGCCTGGAACCAGGTGCATCGCGCGCCGGCTTCCAAGGACGCAAGGGGGTTCAGCGGCTCTCCTGCGACGATCGCCATCCGACAACCGGCCGATGTCGCGATCCGGGCTGCCGCCAGTTTGGTGACCATTCCACCCGAGGCACGGTCAGTCCCGGCGGCGCCGGCCATCGCCTCTATTTCGGGTGTGATCCGGTCAACGTTTACAATGTGTCGGGCGTCGGGATTTTTTCTTGGGTCTTGATCGTATAATCCGTCGACGTCCGAGAGCAGCAACAGGGTATCGGCGGTTACCATCTGGGCTACCCTTGCGCCGAGCCGGTCATTGTCGCCAAAACGGATTTCCGCAGTCGCGACGGTGTCATTCTCGTTGATGACCGGAACTGCGCCGAGCGACAGAAGCGTTGTCATGGTGGCTCGGGCATTCAGGTGCCGCCGCCGGCGCTCGGTATCCTCGGGCGACAGCAGGACTTGCGCCACCGTGATGTCATGTCGAGCGAGCACTTCTTCATAGGCATGGGCGAGGCGGATTTGTCCGGTTGCGGCGGCCGCCTGTTTTTCCTCAAGCTTAAGTTCTGGGCCGGACAGGCCCAAATGTCGGCATCCTACCGCTATAGCGCCCGACGAGACGATCAGCACTTCCTTGCCGCGTTTTCTAAGATCGGCGACGTCGTCGGCCAGGGCCTCGAGCCAATCACGCCGTATCTGGCCGCTTTCCTGATTGACAAGCAACGCTGAACCGATTTTGACCACGATCCGCTTGGCGCCGGCGAGAGGCCCGATAATGTCCGCCGTGCCTAATGCGGGGACCATGCCGAGGCCCCCTTGTCACGTGCTGTTTCTAAGCGAACATGCTCCGCGCGTGAGGCATGTACTTGGTCAAGCAGTGCGGAGAGCAACGGATCAATCCCGTCCCGCGCCACTGCAGAAATCACATGAACAGGTCCGTCGGTTTCTTCCTTGAGAAAAGCGGTAACGATTTCGATGGTTTCGGTGTCCAAGGCATCGGATTTCGTGATGGCGACGATCTCTGGTTTTTCCGCCAGCCCGCCACCATAGGCCTCGAGCTCGGCCCGGATGGTGCGATAGGCGGCGACTGGGTCGTTCTGAGTGCCATCGACCAAGTGCAAGAGAACGCCGCATCGTTCGACATGGCCGAGGAAGCGGTCGCCAAGTCCGGCACCCTCGTGGGCCCCCTCGATCAGGCCGGGAATGTCGGCCAGAACGAACTCCTGGTCGGCGAAGCCGACGACGCCAAGGCCCGGATGCAAGGTGGTGAAAGGATAGTCCGCGATCTTGGGTCGGGCGCGCGAAACTGCGGAGAGCAAGGTCGACTTGCCGGCGTTTGGCAATCCCACGAGGCCTGCATCGGCGATCAACTTGAGCCGAAGCCAGATCGATTTTTCCACTCCCGGCCACCCTGGCACGGTCTTGCGGGGAGCTCGGTTGGTTGAGGTCTTGTAACGCGCGTTGCCGAATCCGCCATCGCCACCCCGGGCTAAGACAACTTCCTGGCCAATCTCTGTGAAATCGGCGATCAACGTTTCCTGATCGTCCTCGAGCACCTGGGTCCCGACGGGAAGTTTCAGCACAATAGTCTCGCCAGACGGACCGGTCTTCTGCCGCCCGGATCCCGGACGACCTGCCTGGGCCTTGAAATGTTGCTGATATCGGTAGTCGATCAGGGTGTTAAGACCGTCGACACAGACCGCGACTACGCGGCCGCCACGGCCGCCGTCGCCGCCATCGGGCCCACCAAATTCCAGAAACGCCTCGCGCCGAAAACTGACACAGCCGCCGCCGCCGTCGCCGCTTTTGATATGAACCTTGGCTTGATCGAGAAATTTCATTGCCGCCGCTCTCTTTCGATGATCGGCCAATGATCGCCGACCAAGAAAAAAGGGAACAGCCTAGCCATTCCCTTCTTCAAGCCGCGCCCGCGTATGGGGGCGACGTTACTCCGCCGGAACCGCCAGGGGTTCAACGTCGATGAAGGTTCGACCGTTCGCCTTGTGTTTGAAAGCGACCTTACCCAATATCTTGGCGAACAGAGTGTGATCCTTACCCATCCCAACATTCACACCAGGATGGAACTTAGTACCCCGTTGGCGCACGATGATGTTACCCGGGACCACGGCCTCGCCACCAAATTTCTTGACACCAAGACGGCGTCCGGCAGAATCGCGTCCATTGCGTGAGCTACCACCAGCTTTCTTGTGAGCCATGAGACCTTACTCCTTATTCTCGGTGACCTCGGGTTCGACGTTCGCAGCGGAGACCTCTGCCGGCGCTTCTTTAGCTTTCGCCTTTACCTTACTTGCATTCTTCTTGCCGTCGGAGAGGATATCGGTAATCCGCAGTACTGTCAGTTCCTGACGATGACCGCGGGTCCGGCGGTAGTTTTGCCGCCGCTTCTTTTTGAAGACGATAACCTTTTTACCGCGCTTTTGCTCAAGCACCTCTGCGGTGACTTTTGCACCAACAATGGTTGGGGTGCCAACTGTAGAGGCTTCCCCGTCACCAATCATCAACACTTCATCAAGATCAATATTACTCCCGGCCTCGGCCGCGAGTTTTTCGACGATAATGACATCGTTCTCGGCGACTTTGTATTGCTTGCCACCGGTTTTCAGGACTGCGTACATCGGACATCCCGATAGAATAAGGGAACTCGCGGACCAGAAAGCGGTCTGCCTCGGAGCGGCGGACTATAGCGTTGGCGTCGCTTGTGTCAACCAGTAATCCTAACGAATCCGGGGTTAGTTGGAGATGTTGCGTTGAAGGCATGCTCAACGCAACAAAGGGGTTGGCGGCACCGAGGCAAGGTTGTACAACCGCGCTCGAATAGCTCCAGCGGTGGGGTGCCGGAGTGGTCGAACGGGGCGGTCTCGAAAACCGTTGTGCGCGTGAGCGTACCGTGGGTTCGAATCCCACCCCCACCGCCAACTAACCTTATGATATTAAGAGATTTCGCAAAGATGCGGATGGAATTCGAACTTTCCGCGAGATTTCAGGGACTTGTGCGAGACCGGTCGGAGCGCACGGGACCCGGAGACCCATGAGGTACCGCAAATGGGCCGCCCTCGCGCCCAAAGTCTCTTACCGAACTTTCGGTGGTACGTTAACTTTCGCCGGGGCGTCGCGCGAACGCGGTGCGCCCTCCGCAATTGAGGCGAAGGGCGCACATCGATCCATCGATCATCCCTAGTCTCAGCTGATGCCGAGCAACACCTTCTGGTCTGACCAGGAGGGCGGAAGCCCCGTTAGACGAGCGAGGTGCTTTGCATTCGCCGTCGCCTTTACGAGGATACTGACCGACTCTGTCAGGCTTGGGGAGAGTCCGTCATTCTGATATAGGGCCAGGGTCTAGCGCATCAGATAGACAAACGGCGAGCGTTCCTGCTCCCCGGGCGGTTTTTTCAAGGCTACGCGCGCGGTTCGAACCACCGCTGGATAACACAGAATAAGGGTGGCGCATAGCACCCAAAGGCGCTGGCGGATGGCATCACGTATCAAGCCATGGATCCGATCCCGTGCCTGTTGGTCTATTGTGCCGGTTGCCATCAGCAATCCTCCACGCCTGGGGCTTTAAGTACGCGGTCGAGTAGATGGCCAAAGACATACTCCGCGATCTCCGCGTGACCATCCGGTGTTGGATGTATGAAGTCCCAGAATAATGCTTCCTCGGCGCCGTGATCGGCGAACACCTTGTCCAGGCTAAAGAACCCGGCGCGGTCGGTCGCGGGCAGTTCGCGATCGAGCAAATCATAAAGCCGGGCCATGTTCTCGCGCACCGCTTTCTCGCGCTTGCCCCAATGCACCAGCGCCTCCTTTTCCAACGGACTCCAATCCGGTTTTGAATGCATGGTCGGTTGTAGCGCCCAGACGAACTGGCTTCCGGCCCCCTCCACCAAGTCACGGAATTGTCGCATGCGCGCCACATAAGCTCTCAGAACCGGCGTCAGTTGGTTGATCACTTTTAGCTCACTGGCGACGTCCGGCTGGCTGCCGGGCCGGTCGGCAGAATCGTGCAGTAACCTAGACCATGGCTCGGTGTGCTCGTACTGATAGGTGATCTGATGGCGCACGAGTAAATTTGGGTCGCTGCCCTGACCGACCCAGAGATCATTGCCACCATTGAGAGAAATAACGATGTCCGGGCGGGTTTGATGGCCGTGCAAGACATGGGTGATAATCTCGTTCAGCGCAACGTGGCCGGGGGCCGCGAGGTTGAGCACGCTGTAGCATTCCGGGCGTCTGGCATCCGCGGCCCAGCCATTTAGGCGCTCCGCCAGATAATCGGTCCAAACCTGGCCGGGCAGGCATCCCCAGCCCCAGGCCGCCGATCCTCCGTGACAGGTGACCACCTTGTGATGTGGTGGCCGGTTCGCCAGCGACGCGTAGTCGGGGTTACCGCGGTGTCCAAAATCATCAATCGGCCCCCATGAAGTGTCGCGGTACAGGTACCCGTATGGAAAATGGGTGAAGGCGGTCGCATGTTTAACCTCCCGGGGACCAAGCCGATTGAACACATGGGAGTCGATGCCGGGGTCGTCCTGGACCGAGATCACGCGTCCCGCCGGACGAACACCACCGCTCCGATCGACCACGAAGACATCGGCGTCGAGACCGATGGAGAGGACAAAATTTTGCGCCGCCCGAGCCGTCGGCCAACAGACAAGCAGGCCGCGCATGGATGCGTTCGGAGACGCCAGATCCATCGGTTGCACCATCTGTGGCAAGGCGATGATGACTTCCGCCGCGGCAAAAAGGCTTAATTCGCTAAGGGACGCGATGGCGGCGGTGTCGCCCAGGATACCGCGATAGTGGTCGCTGAGTTCGGGTATCACTTGGATTGTCAACTCAGCCAGCATCGACTCCCCGAAACGGACCCGAAGTCCGGCCAGGATCTGGCGTATGCGCTCTGCTGGCAGCGCACTCGGCGGCAGAGCGAGGATCCTGCTCACCGGACCTGCCTCCACGCTCATAACGCCAACCCCTTGTGCACGACGTGGCGGCCCATCACCAAATTGTCCATGCCACTGGCAACGAAGGTGTTGAGCGCGTCCTCCGGCGTCTCTACCACCGGTTCGCCACGCAGGTTGAACGATGTATTCATCAGCACCGGCACTCCCGTAATGGTACCAAATTCGTACAGTAACCGGCAAAACAGCGGGTTGCTGCTTTCCGAGACCACCTGAACCCGGGCCGTTCCGTCGGCGTGGGTGACAGCGGGAATTACCGAGCGCATGGC
>JAPKDN010000907.1 GCA_028822575.1 Alphaproteobacteria bacterium
GGCACGCGGCTCATTCGCCCTCCCGCGATATGCAAGCGAGGATAAGAAAATTTATCGCACAGCGCGTCGTTATGTGTTGCGACGACAACTGTCGTGCCGGCTCGATGTAGTTCCTCGAAAAGATACAGTAATCGAAAAGCGATCTGATCGTCGACATTGCCCGTGGGCTCATCCGCCAACAGGATAGCCGGTCGCGCGATCACGGCGCGGGCGATGGCGACCCGTTGTTGCTGACCGCCGGATAAGGTGCGTGGCGCGGCGTCCATGTGATCAGCGAGACCGACCCAGTCCAAAAGTTCGGGTACGTGCCGGCGTATCACCGATTCTCGGGTTCCGGCGATACGCAGAGGTAGGGCAACGTTTTCACGCGCGCTAAGGTGCTCTATCAGCCGGAAGTCCTGAAACACGATGCCGAGGCGTTGGCGAACATCGGCGATCTCCGTGCGAGACAAGGTCCTGGTATCTCGGTCAAAAACGCTGACCCGACCGTGTGTCGGCACCAGCGCCAAATAGATCATCCGCAACAACGAGGATTTTCCGGCCCCGCTTTCGCCTGTCAGGAATTGAAAGCTATTTGGTTCAAGCACGAAATTGATCTCCTGAAGGATTGGAGAGCCGCCGGCGAAGCGCATCTCGACATCTTCGAAGCGTACCACCGGTTTGGACCTTTCGAGGTTGATTCAGTCTAACACGTGCCCGTGCGTGCCTTTGGGACACGAGCAAACTGAGGAGCCATTGGCGAATCATTCCAGATCTGCGCGCGAATGCAAGGTCCCTTGCTGTTACCCCGACTTTCCAGTGATTTGCGATGGGCTATGGAATAACCGCACCCAGCGCTATAATCATTGCAGGCAGCTAAAATGGTTTTAGACGATGCGGATCACTTGTCCAGAATGCACCTCGGAATTTGACGTACCGGACAACGCGATTCCCGAAAAAGGCCGAAAATTAAGATGTAGTCAGTGCCAGCACAAATGGCACCAGAGGCCAGTGGCTGCGGAGCCGGAACCCGCCCTGAAACCAGCCCTCAAACCCCAGAAAGCCAAAGAGGCCGTTTCCGACGATGCGGGCGATGAGATTAGTTTTGGCGCCGATGATGCATGGGATGGTGATGACGAAAGCACGGGCGACAAAGATCCTGGCGAGGATGACCACGGGTCTATGTTTGGCAGCGGCGAACGCGACGCCGACGCGGACGATGATTTCGACGCCCCCCCAATTCCCCGACGTGACGCCATGGGAAATTATACGGCGCCTTCCCGACGCGCGCGCAATATCGTCATCGTGGCGGCCGTTATTTTTCTTTTGGTGGTTCCCGGCGTCCTGGTGGGCACTCGGACCCCGTTGGTGGCGGCGGTGCCGGCTCTTTCACCGTTGTTTGATGTCATGGGGCTGCATGTCGCCGTGCCGGGCGAGGCGTTGGTCATCCAAAATGTAGGCGCCTGGCGGAAGACCGAGGGTGGCGTGGAACGGATGCTGATCCAAGGTCAAATCCGCAATGATACCGACACGATGCAGTCGGTGCCGGTTATCCGCGCGGTGTTGCTGGATTCTGGTGGCGCCGAGTTGCAAAGCGCGCCTTATACCCCGGAGGCCGCGCTATTGGTTCCCGGTGAGTCCCTGTCCTTCACCTATCAAATACCCAACCCCGGCCCCAATGCTGACTGGGTAACAATCAATTTCTCCGACGAGCAGAGGCAGGGTGGGTTCGGGTACTGAAGCGGCGACGTGATTGCCCGCGCCTAAAATCGCTTCAATAAACGGTCGATGTAATCCAGTTCCAAAACTGGACGCTCCTGGTCGCCGGAGCGGCGGCGCAGTTCATCGAAGAGACGGCGGGCCTTTTGCACATCCGAGTCCTCGGGGATATCAAGCCTGCTTCTATCGAAGAAACCCTG
>JAPKDN010000908.1 GCA_028822575.1 Alphaproteobacteria bacterium
TCGGTTTCAGTAAGTCCGGTCGGTCGTATCTCTATCGCCCCCTCTTCAGTGAGGACGAGATCATTCGGGCTTGAGAAGCGCTTGCCCTCAAAATCCGTCGCAAGAAGGGTCTTGTCCTTTGTTTCCAAATCAAGTCGCGCGATGGCCCGATTACCATGGTCGCCGAGTAAAATGGTCCCCGGAAGGTCACCACGTATAAGGCCATTCGCGCCTGGCTCGCGAAATACGCCTGCCGTGTCCTCACCGTCATAGCCGGAAGGCTGGAGAAAAGACTCGAGACCAGCCTGTTCGGTCCACCTGTAGATCGTATTGCCGGGAACATCCGAAAAGAGAAGGTAGGCGCCCTCCTTTATCCAGACAGGTCCTTCGGACCATCCGAACAGATCCTCCGTAAGTTTCTCGATTCCCGCGCTCTCAGCCAAAACTTCGGCAGCGAGCGCAGAATCCAGAACCACAATCTCGGCGCCTTCGGGCTCTGCATACGCGGCGGTCGCTTGCAGCGGTGACGGCACCGCTGTGCTGTCTTTTAACTCGCAGCCTGCAATCACCAAGGCTCCCGCAAGTAAGACGGCACCCGATATACTCCATACAGTCTGCATTTATTCCTCCGAAATCGAAACCGGTGTTGCAATTGCGGCCGCAGGTCCATCCGCGATGACGTGCCCCGTAACTTGAAAACTCCCGGCCAGGCGAATGTCGGCCGCCCCCGCGCCGATGGCAAAATCAATGCGACCTGCATCTGCCTCAAACCGAGCAGATGGCGCAAAATAAGCGAACTGCTCCGGCCGCAGGGTGAAGGTCACGTGCTTCGTCTTGCCAGCATCGATGTGCACGCGCGCAAACCCACGTAATTCTTGTTGCGGCCTCGCAACCTGCGCAACCGGATCGCGCGTGTAGAGCTGTACGACCTCATCGGCATTTGTGATTGACGTGTTGGTTATATCGACACCAATCGAAACCGTATCGCCAGGGGCAAGCGTGTCGCTCGATAGCCGCAGATTGGTATATTCGAACGTTGCATAGCTGAGCCCATGACCGAAGGCATAAGCTGGCGTAATGGGTATATCCATGTAGCGCGCAGAGTCTTTCGACAGGTCCGCATCCGCAGGCCGCCCCGTCGGATTGTGTCCAATAAAATAGGGCGATTGACCCGTACGGCGCGGGAACGATGCCGGGAGCCGGCCGGCCGGAACCGCATCTCCGAACAGCACATTGATTATAGCAGGCCCCGCCTCGACACCTGGAAACCAAGCTAACAGGATTGAGGCGTCATCACTGTCCAGTGGACTAATGTCGAGCGGCCGCCCGGTCATCAGCACAGTTACGACCGGTTTACCGGTTGCGAGAATGGCTTCGGCGAGCGCTTTCTGAGGCACCGGCAGGCCGATATCGGAGCGGGAACGCGCTTCGCCGGACATATTATAGTCTTCACCCGTTATGAGGAGCACCACATCCGCCGCTTCAGCCGCCGCAACAGCCTTGGCGATTGCGGCTGGGTCTGCCACATCGCGCGTACCGGCACCGGGTTCATAGACAACAAATTCTTCGCCTAGCCGTTTGCGCAGGGCTTCCACGACTGTGACGACATCCTCTTCGCGTCCTTGCGCCTTCCAAGACCCAATCATTGAACGCGCGTCACCCGCTAGCGCGCCGATTACGGCGACCTTCCCCGGCTGTGGCTTGAGCGGTAACATGCCTGCATCATTGCGCAACAACACCATCGAGCGCTCAGCCACGTGCCGTGCCGCGGCGCGATGGTCCGGCGTCAGCATAGCTGCCGCCTCCCGCGCCGGGTCATGATAGGCATAGGGCGCATCGAACAAGCCGAGACGATCCTTTGCCATCAGCACTCGCTTCGTCGCGGCATCCAGTGCCGCCTCAAGAG
>JAPKDN010000909.1 GCA_028822575.1 Alphaproteobacteria bacterium
GGTGAACCATTCCGAAAACTCCGTGACTTTCGCGCCTTTGGGCCTAAAATCGCCAGAAATCGAAACTGAAAGATAACATCATGCTCGTGACCCAGCTTTCCGTTGAAGATCTCGTTGTCCGTATTCCCGACGGGGCCAAGGTGGCGTTGCCTCCGGATTACTCGTATTGTGCTATGGCGGCGGTGCGGGCGCTGATCCGGCGTGGCGCCAAGGGCCTGCACGTCGTTGGCGTGCCGACCTTTGGATTTCAGGGTGACATGCTGATTGGCGCCGGCTGCGTGGAGACGGTCGAGACCTCGGCGGTGACGCTTTCGGAGCATGGCTTGGCGCCGCGCTTTACCAAGGCGATCAAAGACGCCTCGATCAAGATGATGGACGCGACCTGCCCGGCGGTTCACGCGGCGCTTCAGGCATCGGAAAAGGGCATCCCCTTCATCCCGCTGCGCGGCCTTATTGGCTCCGACATCCTGGCCAACCGCAAGGACTGGAAGGTCGGCAACAATCCCTTCGCCAAGAATGATGATCCGATCGTGTATCTGCCGGCGTTGAAGCCTGACGTGGCATTGATACACGCGCCGGTGGCCGATAAGTTTGGCAATGTCTGGATAGGGGTGCGCCGCGAGTTGATGCTGATGGCGCATGCTTCGGCCGAAACTTTCGTGACCGCTGAGAAGATCGTTGACTACAACCTGATGTCCGACGTTAAAACCAAGGCAGGCACGATCCCAGGGCTTTATGTCTCCGCTATCGCCGAGGCGGAGCAGGGCGCTTGGCCGCTCGGCATGCCAGATGGTTATGGCGCGGACCACGCGCACCTGGCGACTTATGCCCAGGATGCTCGCACCGACGAGGGCTTCCAAAACTATCTGGACCAGCACGTCTACCAAACCACGGCCCAGGCGGCGGAATAGCCTCATGAGTGATGTGCAATTGGAAGAGGTGCTAATCGGCGCCATCGCCAATAATCTCGATGGTCTGCGTCATGTGGCGGTCGGCGCCTCCTCGCCGATCCCGGGGGCCGCAGCCTTGTTGGCCCGCTCGCGCAGCAACGGCACCATGCGGGTCTCGGTCCTGGGGAGCGAGGACAACAACTTCTTCAGCGACGGCGGCAAGGAAATCTTCGACGTCGCCGGTCAGGGCCGGATGGACGCGTTTTTCCTTTCTGGCGCCCAGATCGACGGCAAGGCCAATGTGAACCTAGTGGCGGTCGGCGACTACGCCCAACCCAAGGCGCGGTTCCCCGGCTCTTTTGGATCGGGATACCTGTATTTTGTGGTCCCCCGCGTGATCCTGTTTCGCCTGGAGCACACGCCGCGTACCCTGGTGGAAGAGGTGGATTTCATCAGCGCGCCCGGCTTCTCCGACGACAATGTCCACCGGCCTGGCGGCCCCTATAAGTTGATCACCGATCGCTGCCTGTTCCATGTGGATAAGGAGCGCCGCTGTTTTCGCTTGGAAAGCGTACATCCGGGCCACACGGTCGAGGAAATCCACGAGCAGACCGGCTTTGAATTCGATCTGCCCGAGGGAGAGGTGCCGACAACGGCGGTGCCGGACGCGGCCAGTCTCGCAACCATCCGGGGCGAGGTGGCCCAGGAAATTTCCGAGATCTACCCGGCCTTCGCGGCGCGGGTGTTTGGCGTTGGCAATGCGGCCTAAGGGGTAATCCCGCAGTGGCCCTCGACTGATTACGGGACTGGAGCGATGTAGTCGCCGTGGACCCAGCCCGTGCAGAGCGCCGTTCCGTCGGACCTCAACGCCTGCAGCGCGAGCCAGTTGCCCCGCCGCGCGGCGCTGATCAACGCGGTGCCTTTGGCGAAGGGGGAGTCGTCGAGCTTGTCGCCAGTCGTTCCGGGGCCACTTTGGATACTCAACTCGGTGG
>JAPKDN010000910.1 GCA_028822575.1 Alphaproteobacteria bacterium
GATGGTCTCGCCAACCAGTGACATGTTATCGGTATTCATGACCCCGTGAATAAATCCCACTCCCAACCACTTGGCGATTAACGCAGCTTGCCCGGCCAATACGTTTTCAAATAACGACAGATAGGGATCGGCGGTATCGCGGGCCTCAGGGTAAAAGCGCTCGATAGTGTAATCGGCGAGGATGTTGAGAGAGGTCACATCGCTACGCGCGGCAAAAAATTCAAAGGTTCCGACCCGAATATGTGCCTGAGCGACACGGGTTAAAATAGCACCTGGAAAATAGTCTTCGCGAACAACGGCCTCACCACTGCTCACAACGGCGAGGGCACGTGTGGTCGGAATGTTCAGTGCGGCCATTGCCTCGCTGACCACGTATTCTCTGAGCACTGGACCAAACCATGCCCGTCCGTCGCCGTTGCGGGAAAACGGCGTTCGTCCCGAGCCCTTTAATTGAATGTCGAAGCGTTTGCCGTTGCGATCAAGAACTTCTCCCAGGAGCATGGCCCGTCCATCGCCAAGTTGCGGCACCCATCCGCCAAATTGGTGACCGCCGTAGGCCATGGCAATAGGGTCAGAACCGGTAAGAACTTGATTGCCTGCAAGAACCTGTATCCCTTCCTCGGAGCTTAAAAATGCTTCATTCAAACCGAGATCATTCGCCAGGGGAACGTTTAATTTTATGAGATTAGGAGCCTTGACCGGCGATGGCGTCAAACGCGCATAAAACTGTTCCGGAAGTTTCGCATAACTGTTGTCGAAGCGCATATGGGATCCTCACCTAGTCTCACATAAATATGGCTGGATAGACGGTAAAATCAATATGGCTTGTCGACATCAAGAGCAAACTAATTGAGGCCTGTGTCCTACAGCTTGGCTTCAATGTACCACCCGGGAAGAAGGGCTCATCGGCATTTGGGGTCCAGGCGGACCACTTTTTTCTGCCAGAAAACAAGTCAGAAGCCAGATGACCGGCAAACCCTTTCTGCATGCTTGGTGAAAATTGTTGGACACAATCAGTGTTGGCGAACTGACACACCAAGGGAAAGAGGGCAAATCTGGTCAGTTCCGGATCGGAATGTGTCGCGTATTTCTAGTGGTCTAAATGATCTTTGAAAGCACCAACTTTGCATGCGACGACTTCCTTCCGTCGTTCAAGTTGAATATTTGAGGGAATCCACGATTACCGGGACATTAACCAAGCCGTTCAAGGTCGATAATTTGGAAGCCGTGTTAAAGGAGCCCATGACATCATCCGGACAAAATGTTTCCCCTGCCTGAAATGACTGCTTTGGGTCAAAAGCGGTATGTTTAGGTTCGCTAATATACCGACCGCTATTGGGTGATAAGCGGACATGAGATCTGCCCCCTCCGCAGCCAATACAGCCCGACAACACAACACCCCCGCGACCTATATTCATTTCGTATATGGAATGATATGCGTCATAATGCCCGCCAGCCTTTGATAAACAAATCAGGAATATATCATGGCAGGTGGAATACGCCCCGGCGCTGGTCGCCCTTCAGGCAGCAAGAACAAGATAACGCCGGAAATCAGGGCGATGGCGATGAAGCATTGCTCCGCTGCGCTGGAGACCATCGTGCATCTGGCGGCGAACGCCGAGACCGAGGCAACTCGGTTGGCGGCGGCCAAGGAACTGCTGGACCGGGCCTACGGCAAATCGCGTCAGTCAATCGCTGCCGAGGTGAGCCATCAGCCGCCACGGGAGATAGTCTTGTGGGGCAAGCCCGTTGAGGACGGTTGATGGCGAAATCACCTGCTAGAATAGAGAAGAAGCAGACCATAAAATTTAGTCCCAACGACTGTTTGTACTGATTATGGCCGGGGTCACAGCGTTCAGTTTATCAAGCATTCTTCCGCAA
>JAPKDN010000911.1 GCA_028822575.1 Alphaproteobacteria bacterium
TCCGGTCGAACCGGATCATGCGCCTTTCGGCTCGCGATTTCGATAAGGTATCGCGAGCCAAAAGTGACCATAACGCAGTCACCACCACTGGATCGCTCTTATCCACGCCCGCGGTGGAACCGATCTTGGCCAGTTTATTCGATGGCCCAACGATACTTTATCCTGTCCATGAAACTCGAAGGCACGTTTGCCATTCCTCTCGACGTCGTGGAACCGGCGAGTCATGTTCGTCGGTAGTCATTCGGTTCGCCTGGGAAAAACGATGCGTCGACAGATTAATGCCCATTGGGTGATGCCAGCTGGAGACATAGGAAAACACACATTGATCGAGAAATGACGTTGGGAAACAGCCTTGGTGTCCCCACATCATCGATCCGCTCGGCCATGGCGCCGCGTCGCGGCGCATAATAACCCTGGAGGAAATTAGATGAACTTGGAAGGAAAGGCCGGCATCGTGACCGGCGCCGGCAACGGTATTGGCCGCCAAGTCGCGTTACAACTAGCTAAGGAAGGCGCCAGCGTGATTGTCAATGACCCGGGCGTGGGTCGCGGCGGCGAAGCCGAGGACGGTCAGCCGGCGGACGACGTTGTCGAGATAATCCTGGACGCCGGCGGCAAGGCCGTCGCCAACTATTCCTCCGTCACCGAATATGAGGCCGCCGGGCTGATGGTCCTGCAATGCACCGAGACCTTCGGCAAGATCGACTTCGTCGTAAACGTCGCCGGATTGCTGCGCGAACGGATGATTTGGAATATGTCGGAGGACGACTTCGATGCGGTCATCAACGTGCATCTGAAAGGCCACTGGAACATGTGCCATCACGCCATCAAACCGATGCGTGCGGCGCGGTCTGGCCGGATTGTCAATTTCTCGTCGGACGCTTTCAAGGGCTCGGTAGGGCAGTGCAATTATGCCGCCGCCAAGGCAGGCATCATTGGCCTCACCCGATCCATCGCACGTGAATGCGGGCGTTATGGCATCACCGCCAACGCGATCTGCCCGATGGCGGCGACCCGAATGACTGTCAATGACGCCGTCATCGCCGGCTGGCAAAGGAAGTTGGACAATGGCCTGCTGACGCAGGCGGAGTACGACTCCCGCATGGCGATGCCTGGGCCGGAATACGTACCACCCATCGTCGGCTATCTGTGTACCGATGCCTCCCGCGACGTGAATGGTCAGGTATTCCATACCGAGCGCGGTCTCATCCACACCTACAAATATGGCGAGATGGACAAGGCGATCTACAAATACGACGCCGATGGTATGTTCACGGTGGAGGAACTTATTGAAAACGTGCCCGGCTCGTTGATGGCCGGCATTCCCAATATCGCTCCGGCGGAAGACGCCTAGGTTGATACGAGAAACCCGGCGGCACGCGGATTAGGCGTGCCGCCGGGCTTTGATCGGAAGGTCGAGATGAAAAGGCCAACCTTCAGACATTTCCCCAAACTTCCTTGGCGACCTCAACTATAAAGCCAAGTTTGCACCATTGCTCTTCCTCGGAAAGCACATTGCCTTCCTCGGTCGAGGCGAAACCACATTGCGGGCTGAGACAAAATTGCTCGACCGGCGCGAATGCCGACGATTCCTCGATCCGTGCCAGGACGCCGTCGCGATCTTCAAGCTCCCCAAACTTCGAGGTCACCAGGCGCAACACAACCCTTTTGTTCCCTTTCGGCAAAAACCGCAGCGGCTCGAATCCCCCGGCCCGATCGGTGTCGTACTCCAGAAAATATCCATCATAGTCGAGCTCACCGAGCAGCATCTCGGCGACCGCCGCCCTCCGAGATCCAGCTGGACCTGAATTCCCCGGGCAAACATGCGTGGTTATGGTCATATCAGTGGGCTTGGCTTCCAGCGCGTGCTGGACCATCTG
>JAPKDN010000912.1 GCA_028822575.1 Alphaproteobacteria bacterium
GTCGATCTTTCTGGCGGCGTGACGCTTTTCTATGATCGGGGGTATCAGTTCACGTCTGAAAGCGCCCGGGTTGATCTGCGCTCGGGCACGGCCGAAGGTCGGCAACCGGTGATCGGTCACGGGGAAGGCGGCAGTGTCGAAGGCGAGGGCTTTGAGCTCTTCGACCGAGGCGCTAGAATTATCTTCACGGGTCGAAGCAAGGCCGTGTTCCAGGGCGCCCGAAGGAAACCGTTATGATACTCACCCAAGAAAGTAACCGTCCATTCGCGGTTGTGGGATTTTCCTGGGTGGGTTTATTTCTGGTGGGTTTATTGGTGTTGGTCTCGGTATCGCCGGCCACCGCGCAGTTTAAAATTAACAGTGATACCGAACCCGTCACGGTCGAGGCCGAGAACGGGATTGAATGGGTAAGCGACCAGAACCTGTACATCGCGCGTGGTAACGCCAAGGCGACCCGGGGGGCATTGAGCGTAGCCGGGGAAACCCTGACTGCGTTCTATCGAGAAAATGAGGATAAGGAGACCGAAATTTATCGCCTGGAAGCGCTTGGGCAAGTGGTAATCGCTTCGCCGAACCGAACTGCTTACGGGGATCGGGCGATCTATGACCTGGATCAGGCGGTGGCCGTGGTGCTGGGAGGCACACCGCGCATGGTAACCGCTGAACAGACGATCACTGCCTCGGAAAGCCTTGAATATTGGGAGAAGCGTCGGATAGCCGTCGCGCGCGGCGACGCCGTTGCCATCCAGGGTACCCGAAAGATTCGCGCCGATGCCTTGACGGCCTTCTTCGAAACTAAACGTGATGGAACCTTGGAGGTAGTTCGGATGGACGCGCTCGGTCATGTGGTCATCACGACACCACGAGAGGTCGCGCGTGGGAACGAGGGCGTCTATAATGTCAGGAAAGGAATTGCAACTCTGTCCGGTGACGTGAGAATCACGAGAGGGGGAAACCAGTTGAACGGGTCGATCGCGGAGGTCAATTTCAAGACTGGGATTAGCCGTCTGTTACCGTCGGGAAAATCGAAATCTACCGAACGGGTGCGGGGATTGTTTTCACCAAAGAAAAAAACCAATAAAAAGTGAGTTATAGGTGACAGATACAACGAGTAACCAGAGCGGAAAATCCGCCGAGCCAGGTGATGGGTCAAGTGTGCCCCGTCTGGTGACACGGAATTCCGGACTAGTTGCCCGCAATATAGGGAAACGTTTCAAGATGCGCCCGGTTTTGCGCGATGTTAGTCTGGAGGTGCAGCGCGGCGAGGCAGTCGGGTTGTTGGGACCGAATGGAGCCGGGAAGACGACGAGTTTTTATTGCATCACCGGGCTTATTTCTGCGGATTACGGATCCATTTTCCTGGATGGCGCGGATATTTCCGACCTTCCGATGTATCGTCGCGCACGTCTTGGCATTGGCTACCTACCGCAGGAAGCGTCGATTTTTCGTGGCCTGACGGTTGAACAGAACGTGCGGGCTATCCTAGAGCTCGTCGAGCCGGACGAGGACCGCCGGGACGGGTTGTTAGACGATCTTCTGGCGGAATTTTCAATCAGCCATCTACGCCGAACGCCGGCTTTAGCGTTGTCTGGCGGGGAACGACGGCGCGTGGAAATCGCCCGAGCACTGGCCTCGCACCCGAGTTTCATGCTGCTCGACGAACCTCTGGCCGGTATTGACCCGATCGCGCTTGGCGAAATTCGAGATTTGATCTCGCATCTCAAGGATCGTGGCATTGGCGTTCTGATTACCGACCATAATGTTCGCGAAACCCTGGATATCGTCGATCGCGCCTATATTCTCCACGATGGTGCGGTGTTGATGGAAGGCCGACCGTCCGAGATAGTCGCGCATAAAGACGTTCGACGTGTTTATCTTG
>JAPKDN010000913.1 GCA_028822575.1 Alphaproteobacteria bacterium
GGACGGCATTCAGGGCGCGGTGCAGAAGCGGCACGGACTGACGAAGATCGATTATATGAGTGTTATTGCGCTGCCCATAAATATACGGGCTCATCTTGGGGTTCCAGCGCCGAGTATGGTGACCAAAATGGACACCGGCTTCAAGCAACTGACGCATCGTAAATGACATCGAAGTGGACATTCTTACTTCTCCGGTTAAGCCTCCACGAGCGCCGCCCCTCGCACCTGCGGGGAGCACCGGAGCGCGGTCGACCAGGGCTCTGGCCGTCAGCGCAAGCTCGTGTGCGTGATTTATGGGCCGGTAAATACCGGCGCCCTTGTTAAAATGCAAGCCTCTAGTTGCGAATAGCCGGGTGGGTTTACTCCGCCGCCAACGTGCCCGCTACACTCGCCCCGGCCTCGACGACGCCAATCATGGCATCTCGACCGACAATCTCCGTCAATTCCGCTTCCGTCATCCCATCCGTACCTTCCGGACGCATGGGAACCACGAAATAACGCATGTCGGCGGTGGAATCGTGTACGCGCACTTCACGACCCTCGTCGATCTCGGTGCCGAACTCCCTTAAAACCGTGCGCGGCTCCCGCACGACGCGGGAACGATAGGCCCGACTCTTGTACCAATCCGGCGGCAACCCAAGCATCCAGCGCGGATAACAGGAGCAAAGCGTGCACACCACGACATTGTGCACTTCCCGGGTGTTTTCCAGCACGATCAGGTGCATTGGGCCAATGTCATGGCCAATCTCGGCAATTGCTTCTTTCGGACTTTCGATCAGACGCTTTTTAAAAACTGGATCCGACCAAGCCTTGGCGACGATCCTGGCGCCATTCGCCGGGATGCGCTCATCCATGTGCTCTATCTGCCGATGAACCTGCTCGGCCGTGATCAAGCCTTTGTCGATCAACAGCTCGCGCACCGCCGTTTCCATGACCTTGTAATAGGTCATTGTGTCATCCTGATCCTCGCGGTGCGGATGATGGTGATTCGGATCATAGGGATGAAGGTGGTCATGGTCATGGTGATCGCCATGATCGTGGGAATCGGACGTGCCGCTCATGCCGCGTTCTCCCGTTCGGTCGGCTCAAGCCAGAACTCATAGATTTCAATTTCGATATGGTCTTCCGCCGGACCGTCATAGTCAGCCCAGATGTCGGCTTGCCGGAACCGGACACGATAGAGCATCGGTTTCTCGCCATACCGGCGCCCAAAAGCCAACTCCTCGGGATTACCAAACGCGCCGCAAACGCGTTCAATCACGCCGACATGGCCGCGAATATAGTAAGGCGTGCGAACGTGGGTCGGGGGCGTCGGCGGAAATACCGAGCGCACCTTAACCCTGTCTCCAGCCTCGAAGCGGGCCATTAGTTGGACTCCAACACATCGGGTGACCGCGCCTCGATGGCCGCCATTTTCGCGCCGAGTTCATCAGCCGTGATGACGCCCGCATCCAACAAAGTGTTCGTGGTCGACGCGATCCAACGCTCATAATAGGTCATTTTCTCATACGCGTCCGGTGGCAGAGCCTCGATGCCCTTGCGCAGTTGGTCGACGGTCATGATTTGAAGCTTGTTGGTCAACAGCATCATCATCGCGTCAACGCGTTTTTCCCAGAGCGCGTAATCGTGCTCGTCCCGGTTGATCTCGCCCCCGGCGAGACCGCCCATGTCGTGATGGCCACGTGCCGTAAAGTTCCTATCCATGACTGGGATGATGCCACCGGTGGCCGCGCTTGTCACCGGGTGAGAAACATTTTCGCCGGCTTTCGTTGACCGAGATCAACGCGCGCCTCATCAACGAGGCCACGAGGCGCCCGGGTCCAGGGGAAACACCGGTCGTGGCAGAAAGCGCCAATCGAAATTCGCCAAATTCGGCGA
>JAPKDN010000068.1 GCA_028822575.1 Alphaproteobacteria bacterium
GCGCCTTCGCGGTCGCCACGATCATGGCAATCGGAGCGGTCTCCGAAAATCCATCCGATGTGTCCGGTTCGGTGCTTCGGTTTGGTGACCTCGGGGGGTTGCGAACTCCAGACTGGCTGATTATTTGCACGGTGCCGCTGGTTTTCGCGCTTATCACCCTGGTAACGGCGCGGCTGTCGGCGCTGGTGGCGCTCAGGCGCTTGGTCTAGGGTTGGTTTCGTGGACAAACTATCTTGACTGCCTCGCCACAAGCAAAGGCCACAAATAAAGCGGCTAGAATCGTTCCGCGCACGGCTTTGGGGATTGTGATTTTGATGGCGTTGGTTTGGCTTGTCGGCTTTCTTCGCTTTACCGATTCGATAGCCCGCGAGGTCCCCCCAAAAGAAATTAAGGCGGATGCGATCGCAGTTCTTACCGGCGGTGCCCAACGCCTCGGGGCGGGATTTAGTCTGCTGCGCGAAGGCCGGGGAGCCAAACTTTTTGTCTCCGGAGTGAATACGGACGTTCGACCCAATGACCTGCACGCCTTGGCGGTTGAATATAACACCAAGGCGTGGGCCGACTTTCCGCGCTGTTGCGTGGAACTTGGCTTTCAAGCCCAGGACACAAGAGGCAACGCGTCCGAGATCGCGGATTGGGTTGACGCCGAGAATATCGAATCATTGATTGTGGTGACCAGTAACTATCACATGCCGCGTGCCCAGGTGGAATTGCATGCCGCCCTGCCTGGGATCCGTATCCACCCGCACCCGGTCATCGCCCGCACGGTGATGCTTGGCTCTTGGTGGAAATGGCCCGGATCCTTGATGCTGTTGATAGGGGAATATCACAAACTTTTACTCGCTGGGTTTCGGCTGATGGGTACAAGCCGCGCCTGAGGCAAAGCAACCAATCAACCGTGAACCTGAATTTCAAAAGCGACGTGCCGACATCGTTGATCTTGCCGCCCAGGCAAAAATTGGATACCCTAAATAAGAACAAATTAAGAACATGAAGCATGGAATGCTAATGCAGAGCATCGCTCCCATTTCGGGCCAAATTTGGGATCAAAAATACCGTTTCAAGGACCCACGGGAGGGGCAAGGAGACCGCTCTCTGTCGGGTTCCTGGCGGCGGGTGGCGCGCGCGCTCTCGGTGACCGAGGCTGATTCCAAAAATTGGGAAGAAAAATTCCACCAAGCGATGGATGATTTCCAGTTCCTCCCGGCCGGCCGCATTCTCGCCGGCGCTGGCACCGAAAGATCAGTGACCCTGTTCAACTGCTTCGTCATGGGGACGATCGAGGACGATATGTCCGGGATCTTCTCAGCCTTGCGCGAGGCCGCCTTGACCATGCAGCAAGGTGGCGGGATTGGGTATGATTTTTCTACCTTAAGACCAAAAGGTGCTCCGGTACGCGGCGTTGGCGCCGATGCTTCCGGGCCGTTGTCGTTCATGGATGTTTGGGATGCCATGTGCCGCACCATTATGAGCGCTGGATCCAGACGCGGCGCTATGATGGCGACCCTGCGCTGTGACCATCCGGATATCGAGGCTTTCATCGACGCTAAGCAGGATCCGGCGCGCCTCAGAATGTTTAATCTTTCGGTTCTGGTAACCGATGCCTTCATGGACGCGGTTCGGGCCAGAGAATCCTGGAACCTAGTTTTCGATGGATCGGTCCATCGCACCATCGAGGCGCGCGACCTTTGGGACCGGATCATGCGGTCGACCTTTCTCGGCGCTGAACCGGGCGTGATTTTCATCGACCGGATCAACCGCCGCAATAACCTAGCTTATTGTGAGATGATTTCGGCTACAAATCCTTGTGGCGAACAACCTCTGCCTCCTTATGGCGCGTGACTTTTAGGATCGATCAATCTGGCGCGGCTGGTGGCACGCCCGTTCGAGGTCGATGCGGCACTCGATATGGACGCACTGACGACCTTGGTTCCGGTCGCCGTGCGGATGATGGATAATGTCGTCGATATCTCACGCTTCCCACTGCCACAACAGGCGGCGGAGGCAAAAGCCAAGCGACGCATCGGGTTGGGCGTCACCGGCCTCGCCGATGCCCTGATCATGTGTGGCGCGCGCTATGGCTCGGCCGATGCGGTACGGCTGACCGAAACCTGGATGCGGGCGCTGCGGGACAACGCCTATCGGGCCTCGGTCGAATTGGCGCGGGAGAAAGGCCCCTTTCCGCTTTTCGAGCGTGACCCCTATCTGGCTGGTGAATGCATCATTGAGCTTCCTGATGATATTCGCGCCGGCATCGCCGAACACGGTATCCGCAACGCGCTGCTGACCTCGATCGCGCCGACCGGGACGATCTCACTGCTGGCCGATAATGTCTCCTCGGGTTTAGAGCCCGTTTTCGCCTTCAATTATGAACGCACGGTGCTCGAGCCAGACGGTTCAAAGAGGATCGAGCCAGTGAGCGACCATGCCTATCGCCTATACAAGCGCCTAAAGGGCGAGGATACACCGCTGACAGATGCTTTCATCGATGCCCAGTCGCTGCAGCCGAAGGACCACGTGGTGATGCAGGCGGCAGTACAGAAATACGTCGACAGCTCAATTTCCAAGACCATCAATTGTCCCGAGGACATCGACTTCGAGGCCTTCAAGGATGTCTACATGGCTGCCTATGACTCGGGCTGCAAGGGGTGCACCACCTACCGCCCGAACCCGCTGACGGGCGCAGTACTCACGGTCAAAACGGAAACATTAATCGATCCGGAAGCGGCGAACTCGGTGCGCGGGCCGGCGACCCAGCATCCCCGCGACCTCCGCGGCGGCAAGGTCGTGCACATGGCTACGCCGCTCGACCGGCCGGCCGAACTGCCGGGCAAGACCTATAAGATCAAATGGCCGGAGAATGACCACGCGATCTACATCACCTTAAACGATATCATGCAGGATGGACGGCGCCGGCCCTTCGAAATATTCATCAATTCCAAGAACATGGAGCATTACGCCTGGACGGTGGCGTTGACCCGGATGATCAGCGCGGTATTCCGGCGCGGCGGCGATGTGTCCTTCGTGGTCGAGGAGTTGAAGGCGGTGTTCGATCCCCGCGGCGGCGCCTGGATGGACAAACGTTATGTACCGTCTCTGCTGGCGGCGATCGGCGGGATCATAGAACAGCACATGATCGATATCGGATTCTTAAAGGACCCGGACACGCTGGAGCTAGACTTCAACGCCGAACGCAAGGTTGTCGGTTTAAATGGCGGCGGGCTTGGCCAATGTCCAAAATGCGGCACCGCCAGTCTGCTGCGCCAGGAGGGCTGCGATCTCTGTACGAGTTGTGGTTTTTCCAAGTGTGGGTAGCCCCGTAAAACACGACCGCGCGCATTTCAGCTTTATCTTTTCGCCTCAACCCGTAAATTCAGGCTCCAACACCAACGTGTTCACGAAGGAGGCCATCCGTGGAGGCCATTGATCTGCTGACCACCCGCCGTTCGGCTCTCGTGCGCCATATGAGCGATCCGGGCCCCAGCCAAGACGAGTTGAACCGGATTATCGAGGCCGGGATGCGGGTCCCCGATCATGGCAAGATCGGCCCCTGGCGCATCCAGGTAATCACCAAGGCCGGCCAGGAGACATTAGGCGAGCTTTGCGCCAAGTTGTACAAGGAAGAACATGGCGAACGCGCCAATGACAAGATGGTCGAATTCGAGCGAGAGCGCCTGGCACGCGCGCCGGTCCTGTTGGCGGTAACGGCGCGCCTAGAGATCCCGCACAATATTCCCGAGCTAGAACAGCGACTGTCCGGCGGCGCGCTCTGCATGAATATTCTGAACGCCGCCCACGCGCTGGGTTATGGTGCGCAATGGCTGACCGAGTGGCCAGCCTTCAATGCCGAGGTAAAGGCTATGCTCGGCCATGATCCATCGGTTGATATCATCGGCTTCATCTATATCGGCACGCCCACCCAGGAGCCCAAGCCACGCAACCGCCCGGATTTGGAAACCGTTGTCAGTGAGTGGTCAGGTCCAGCCGCTTAAGCGGTTATCCCACATCATCGGCGGCGATATCCGTTATTACCCGCGCCTCACAATGCCTTCGTCATCTCCAGACAGGGCATTTCAAAGCCGATATCATCGCCGATGAAACGCCGGGTTTCGGTATAATCCAAGGCATCGTAAAACCCGTGGGCGGATGTGTTGAAGGCTTCGGTCTCGATCCGCAGGCGGGCGTATCCCAGGGCGCGGGTCTGAAACTCGGCACCGGTCATCAGAGCCCCGCCGATGCCCAGCCGCTTGCTCTTCGGGTCGACGTGAAGGCTGGTAACTTCGTCACCAGACAGATGCGCGAAGCCACGTATCAATCCTCCCACTTCCGACACCAAACAGAACGCCCCAACCTGGTCGACAAAGACGCTGGCAATCCTTCGCTCTCGCCAAATTTGATCCGCTGCAGCGGGAAGATTAGGCGCCCAGGTGTCCCGCCAGGTTGCGTCCATGATCTCCACGAGCCATTCCCGGACACCATCCCCAGCGGGTCTGATCAAAGGATCATGATGGTCGGTCAACCCACGAAATCGTGGCAAACGGCCTGAGTTTTGTTACCGTTGGGATCGCGAACATACGCTCCGTAATAAGTCTCGTGGTATTGCGGCCTGAGGCCCGGCGCGCCTTCATCCACGCCCCCCGTCGCCATCGCAGCGGCGTGGAAGGCATCCACGGACGCACGATCCGGCCCGAGAAATGCGCCATGAGCGCCATTACCGACCGTCGCCGTCTCGCGATTGAACGGTGACAGAACCCAGAATTGAGCGCTCTGACGGCCACCATAGTCGGTGAAATGTTTGCCTTGGGTAAAACTTGTCGTCGCCAACGTCACCGCGCGCCTGACCGATGTCGCCGACGCCGACCAAGTGGAAGCTCTGTCCGCCGAGATACACCAGGGCGGCGCGCTTGACGTTCTGGTCAACAATGCCGGTATTGGCGGGCCCACCGGCCGCCTAGAGACGATGGAATCCACAGATTGGCTGCGCACGCTTCAGGTCAATCTATTCTCAGGTTTCCTATGCTGCCGCCAGGCGTAGCCCGCGATGAAGGCACGGGGGAGCGGCTCGATCATCAACCTCTCGTCCACCACCGGAATTATGGGCTTTCCACTGCGCAGTCCCTACGCGGTGGCGAAATGGGGTGTGGTTGGGCTTACCAAATCGCTGGCGATGGAGGTCAGCTCGCATGGCATTCGCGTCAACGCGATCTGCCTCGGCCCGGTCCTTGGCGACCGCATGGAACGGGTTTTGGCCCAGGAAACCGGCGAGCGTGGCAAACCAGCCGAGAAAATCAAGGCGGAATGCACTCGCCAGACCTCCCTTGGGCAATGGATCGACCCACCGGAAGTCGCCGACATGGCGGTCTTTCTTGCATCCCCGAAAGCCCGCAACATCAGCGACCAGTTCATCGGCGTCGATGGCAATACAGAAACGCTTGGGATGTAACGGGCTTCGGCGGGTGCCATCACGGACACAATGGACGCGATAGTGATCAGGCTGACCTTGAATTCCGCCGGCTGGTCTGCCTGAATTCTCGACACCATGACGAATAGGCAGGAGCGCTAGGCAATGGCAGAACTAAGCGACCATCAAAGGAACCTCAAGGCCGAGTTCATCGAGAACCGTGGTTACTGGTTCCCATTCTGGCAGCAAATTCTGGAGATGAGTCCCGAATTCTTCGAGACCTATTGCAACTTCTCGTCCGTACCCTGGAAGACTGGACCGTTGCAGCCCAAGATCAAGGAGATGATCTATATCGCGATGGATATCGCGACCACGCATCTATATCTGCCGGGCACCCGCATCCACATGGCTAACGCCCTAAAGCACGGCGCGACCAAGGAAGAGCTGATGGAGGTCCTGCAGATCGTCAGCGTGCTGGGGATCCATTCAATGACCGAGGGGTTACCGATCCTCGTTGACGAGCTCCAAAAAGCCGACATGGGCGGCGAGATCGAGGCGATCGAACTTGATGAGCGCGCGCTGACCCACAAGCAGGAATTTATCGACAATCGCGGCTATTGGATGCCGATATGGGAGACATTGCTCAAGCTCTCCCCCGATTTCTTCAAAGCCTATCTCGACCTGTCCTCGGTTCCCTGGAAAACCGGTGTTCTGGAGCCAAAGATCAAGGAACTCATCTATGTCGCTATTGATATCGCGACCACTCATCTGTTCCTGAGCGGTACCCGCATTCATATGCGCAATGCATTGAAACACGGCGCAACCAAGGACGAGATCATGGAGGTTATAGCGCTGGTGTCGATCTGTGGCATGCATTCGGCGACTGAGGGCGTGCCGATCCTGGTCGAGGAACTTGACCGTTTCGCCGCCGCCGCGGAATAATTTCTCCCGGCCTAATCAATGATCAAGGATGGCAGCCAGGTTGCCAGTCGCGGGTAGGCGATCACCAATCCGACGACCAAGACCTGCACCAACACAAGCGGCGCCACGCCGCGATAGGTGTCGGCCAGGGTGACTTCGGGCGGGGCCGCTCCCTTGGCGAAAAACAGCGAAAACCCGAAGGGAGGGGTCATGAAGGAACTTTGGAGCACCAAGGCGATCTGAACAGCCAGCCAGATTGACACATAGGTCTTTGTCCCCCCAACATGCTCGGTAAAATCAAGGCTGAACAGGATCGGCAACAACACCGGCAATACGATGACGGTGATCTCAATCCAATCGACAAAGAAGCCAAGAATGAAAATGAGACCAAGGATGGTAAGCAGCATCCCCCAGTCATCAACCGGGAGATCGAGTAGGAAGTTCTTGATCAGATCCGGGCCGCCAAAATAGTTGAACGGATAAGAGAAGACCGACGCCGCCAGGATGATAAAGAACACCATGGAGCATGTGGTCGCCGTGGTAATAATGACCTCGTGGAGATAAGCGCGCGTGGCCCGGCCCCGGATACTCATGATGAACAGGCCACCCGCAGCACCAACGGCGGCCGATTGCACTGGCGTCGCAATACCGCCGATGATCGATCCCAAGACGAAGACAATGAGCAATACCGGCAGGGTCAGACTGCGCCCCGCCTTCTTGAGAATATCCCAGGCGCGAAGATTTGGATCAGCCGGTAATCGAGGGGCGGTCGCGGGATCAACCAGAGCGCGAACGACGTAATAGACTATGAAAAGTAGCGCCAACAAAAAACCAGGCACGAGGGTCGACACGAAGATCGGACCGATTGAAATTTGCATCAGATCGGCAAGGAAGAACAGCATGATGCCTGGCGGCAGGATGATCCCCAAGGTCCCGGCGGCGGCGACGGAGCCCACCGAATAGGAACGCCGGTACCCTTGAGCCAACATGGTTGGCAATCCGATCAGTGCCAGGGTCGCCACCGAGGCGCCCACCAGACCGGCCGACGGCGCCAATAAAATACCCAGCACCGTCATCGCCACCGCCATACTGCCCGGCAGTCGGCGCACCAGCCCCTGCAACCCCAGCAGCATCTCTTGGGCCACGCCGCTTTTTTCCAGCGCCACGCCCATGAAAATCAACATTGGCACGGATGGAAAGATAAGACTGCCGTTGATACTTCCCCACAGCCGGGCGGGAACATTGAAAAAGGCGATCATCGGAAACTCGCCGAGCACCACGCCAAGCCCGGCGAATAATATCCCGACGCCCGCCAAGACGAAGGCAACCGGATAGCCGGTGAACAACATCATCGCCAGGGTGACGATCATCAGGATCGGTATCTGATCGACCAACTCCATCAGATCGACCCAGTCGGTTTGACGGCGGCCTCGTGTCTGCCGTCACGTTCCGGCGACACCATCCGATGCCGGCCCCGCAGCAGGCGGCTATTCCGGACGCTCACGCTCGTGCCGGCCAATAGCAACATTAAAAAACCGAAGGGCATCATTGCCTTGAACACGAACTGGGTAGGAGAGCCCAACAACGCTCCCGATGGTTCCTCGTCAACAAAGGACCGGCCAACATAATCAAAGCTGAACCAGATCACGATCAGACAAAGCGGCGCCAGCAACAGCACGAACCCTCCAACCTCTATCACCGCCCGCGCTTTTAGCGACAGACGCTCACGAATGATATCGACCCGGACATGGGCGTCCCGGAAATAGGCGTAGGCGACGGTCAGGATGATGAAGGTCCAGAACGCCGCCCATTCAACCGCCTGGAACCAGACCGAGGGCGGGTTAGAGAATTGTTTGGTTACAATGTCGAAAATCCGCACGCTCATCATCTCAAGAATCATCCCCCAGGAGACCACCACCGCCAGCACCGTGACCAGGGTCTCGACCGGCCCCCGCGCGGCCAGACGGCGAAACGCGTTACGCATCCAAACACGCCGGAGCTCCCGGTTGGCATCGAACCGGGCCCTTAGCATCAGCGCCGCCGGCGTCACCACCAGGGTCAATATAGTGGCAAAGGCGAGACCGAAGACGATGGCGGTCGCGAGCTGCACCCAAAGTTGCGAGGCTGGGCTGTTCTGTTGGATGGTTCGCTCGAGAAAATCGATATTGGTCCGCGCCACCATTGGCGAGAGCCCAGCGATCGTCGTCGCGGATGTCAACAGCACCGGACGCAACCGTTTTGCGCCGGTCAAAAGCACAGCGTCACGCGCATCCACGCCACTGGCCTTGAGCCGATCATAGGTATCGATCAGCACGATATTATTGTTCACCACGATGCCGGCGAGCGCGACCACCCCGATACCGCTCATGATAATGCCAAACGGCAAATCCATGATCAGCAGGCCCAGCAGCACACCAATAATCGACATGATCGCCACCGACAGGATCAACCCCGCGCTATAGAAACTGTTGAATTGAGTGACCAGAATGAGGGCCATGAGAAAAAGGGCGACGCCGAAGGACTCCAGGATAAAATCCTCCGACTCCTCTTCGTCCTCTTCGTCACCCTTCATCCGGGCCCGGGTGCCATCGATAAACTGGGAGGTGGTGACATAGCCCTTGATCTCGCCTCTGAATTCGCCGGGTTGGATACCAGGCTGTACATCCGCCTTGATAAGCGCCGAGCGTAAACCGTTTACCCGGCGGATCGTCCCGCGCCGCGGCTTGGGTGTCAGCTTGGCGAGCACCCCCAACGGCACGCGGCCACTATCAGTTTCGATCATAAGAGCGTCGAGCTGGCGCAGGGTCCGGTATCGCTCGGGGAAGCGCAGCAGGACATCGATTTCCTCGTCGACGTCGGGCGTCCGGAAATCCGTCAGCTTCAACCCCTTGGTCACAAGGCGCACGAATTGGCCGACCCGCTGGACATCCACCCCGAACTTCAACGCCTGAGTTCGGTCGATCTCGACCCTCCATTCAACCCGCGGGACCGGCAGTGAATCCTCGATGTCCCGCAGATATGTCTGGTCCTTGAGGAACTTGCTAATTTTCCAGACGGCTGGCGGGATACTGTCATGAAAACGTGAAAGCACCTCGATCTGGATCGGTTTGTCCCGAACCGGCCCCGTGCGTTCTTCCTGGACAGCCACCCGAATTCCAGCGAGGTGGGCGGTGCGCGACTTGATCTCGGCCAAGATTTCCGCCGCGCCGCGTCTTTCATCCCAGCGTTTCAACTCGAGTTGAATCCGGGCGATAATATCCTGAGGGCCGGATCCGCCGGATTGTTCACGCCGTCCGATAGCCGTGTAAACCGACTTGAACTCATCCATGGACAGAACAATCTCCTCGACCTCGCGGGTCAAGGCATCCTGTTCGACCAGGGAGAGATTACCGCGCGCGTGGATCAGAACCAGCGCGCTGGTGCCCTCAACCTTTGGGAAGAACTCGATCTCTTGGCCATGCTGGGAGTACATCCACGGTGCCCATAGCAGGGCGCAAAAGGCCAGAAACACGACCTTCACCGGATGGTTCAGCACCACATTCAGCAAATCGAGATATAGCTTCGGCAATCCGGATACGCGTTTTAATTCTTCGGCGGGTTCGATCGCCTCGACATCGCCAGAACCGGTATTCGACGCGGGTCGGCGGTCCAGACACGCGCCCAGAACCGGCACGAAAACCAGCGCCATCAGGAGCGAGGACGCAAGCACAGCCAGGACGGTCGCC
>JAPKDN010000914.1 GCA_028822575.1 Alphaproteobacteria bacterium
GTCCGCTGGACCTATTTTGGTTTCGCCGATGATGATGCGGAAATGCTCGATCTCCGCCTAAAGTAATCCAATATGGTCGGCCCAGCCGGTTATATCTCCATGGAGGACGGGGCCGTCGGCGCTTTCGTGCAGCGGGCGATCCGCGGCGCCGATGACCAGGATTTCGTCATCATGACGGGCGGCACCGACGCCGCGTCGACCGAAACAAGGGCGACGGAAACCAGCGTGCGCGGTTTCTGGAAGTCCTATCGCAAGAAGATGGACCTGTGATGGCGTCGGAAACTTGTGGAAGCCAAAAACGCTGGATAACGTTTTGTTGGGGGTCAGACCCAGCATGCCGGGCTCCCATGGCGTGGCCGGCGGTTGACGGGTGTCGCAGACACTTCTATCTACGCCGCTTTCAGGCTAGGAGACAACGCCACCGGCCTGTTGTATCTATCGGATGTCAATGCTTTTTCAGAGGAAGCCCATGTGTTTTTGAACGGATCACCGCCACTGGACGGCCATGTCGCTTTCGGCACGCCGATGCTGATCCGCAAGGCGGCGGGGGCGGCTGGTTTGAGCCAGGATTTAATGGCGCATGTTGCGAGGCTTCGGGACGCAGACGCGGCGACGCCGAGTTTGCACCGCTCCGGCATTGGTGGTTGGCGCACGGGCGATGATTTTCTCGACGGCGAGGCACCGGTGATTGCCAGTCTTCGAGATCTCGCGGCTGGCGCCGTCGTTGAAATGCTGGCGATGGCCAAGCCCGGGGTGGTCGAGGGGCGGATCACCCGCCTCTATGGCTGGGCGAACCTCAATAGGCCGGGCGATTACAATACAGCCCACAGTCACCCGACCGCTCAATGGTCCGGGGTCTATTATGCGTCCATTGGCGAGAATGATCCAGATAGGCCGTTGAGTGGGGTGATCGAGTTTCAGGACCCGCGCGGAGCGCCCCAGGCGCAGCCGTTCCCAGGCTTTGACTTTGGGCATAAGCTGCGGTTGGTGCCGGAGGCCGGCTTGTTGCTGGTCTTTCCAAGCTGGCTGCTGCACATGGTGCACCCGTTTCACGGCGAGGGCGAGCGGATATCAATCGCCTTTAACGCGACCTATGAGTGAGTGAGAAGCGCCGGGATGATTGACGCAACCTTCCGCGCCGCAGCGCGAGCGCCGACCAGCCCCGAGACGGGGACCGAGGCGGTGGCGCCGTTGCTTTACGATCTCGTGATGCTGCACTGGCCCCGGCGCATTCTTGAGGTCGGGGGAGGGATAAGCTCGCTTTATCTTCTAAAGGGGCTGGCCGAGTTTGAGTTGATGATCCTGATTGAGTCGCATAAACGCCGGCAGAACAGTGTCACCTTGATCTGTCTTACCGGCGCCCTGCACACCCAAATTCATAGTGTCATGCCCTAGGGGCGAGAAGTTGGAACCCTCTACGATGTCCTCGACCCAAGCTAACACCATCGTCTCCAGCTGGAACGAATGGGACCCTTTAAAGCACGTAATCGTCGGCCGTGCCGATGGTGGATGCATTCCGCCGCCCGAGCCCGCCCTGGATGCCAAGGTGCCGGAAGACAGCGACATGCGCGGCCAGTTTGGCCCTCGACCACAAGAGACTGTGGACCGAGCCAACGAACTGCTCGATATCTTCACCAAACAGCTTGAGACGCGCGGTGTTCGTGTGGACCGGCCGACCCCGCTCGATTTCAGCCAGCCCTCGACGACCCCAGATTGGGAAACTGAGACCATGTTCGGCTGCATGCCGCCGCGCGACGTGCTGCTGACGGTCGGGAAGGAGATCCTGGAGGCGACGATGTCCTATCGCTGCCGCTGGTTCGAGTATCTTTGCTACCGCCCGCTGCTACAGCAGTACTTCAATGAAGACCCTCGAA
>JAPKDN010000069.1 GCA_028822575.1 Alphaproteobacteria bacterium
GATTAACGGTGCGTACTTGGCTATACCATAGACCCGCACGTCCAAGCTGACGTCCCGGTTGATCGGCTGTTCGATATAAATCGTAGAAGCCAAAAACCGCCGAAGCGCCGGGTTGGAAAGCTCCTCAAGGCGATCGAACAACGTCAGAACACTGTCCTCACTATCATATTGCTCGTTGCCGTCAATGCCCGTGACAAAAGCATCAGCGGTCGTATACAGCGTTTCCGCGACACGGGTTAGACGCTCAGTGTCTTCGTCGGCATTTCCGGTGATCTTGATAGTGAAGTGGCGCGTGCCGTAGGTCGCAATCACCTCTTTAAAAGTCTCCGACAGTCCGTCATCATGGCGCGCGTCGGGGCTTTGGTCGGCGGCGACTAGGGGGTCAACCATCCCGACGGTATGGTACGCCACGACCCGCTCCAATGGTTTCAGATCAGCCAGAAAGCCCGAATCATCAACGCCCGTGAGCTCCGGCGTCATGTCGGTGTCAATCCCCGGTAAGTTTGCGCGGATGACCGCTCCCGGAATGCCGTTTATTGCGATGCAGCCGGCGTCCAGGACCGCGCGATCCAGTAACCGCCTGCCCATAACCCGCAGCAAGCGGCGATGGCCCGTTCTCAGCGTCCTTCGTCAATTGATTAGAATAGCAGCTCGAAAAAGGCGCGAGCGCGGTCGAGGGCTCCGCCGCGATAGAGTGCTCTCCTGAGATACGAAATGAAGCTCGAGGCTGATCGTGGCTGTTGTCGTTACTCAAAACCGGGTTCTTGTCGGACCAATTAGGCCCCAGCGCTTTGGCAGACAGCCCCCATACCTCACCATGGCCCTCGACCTGGATCAGAACCCGCGTGAAGGCCTGGGGACATTCCCGCAAGGAGATGATCCCAAAACGAAACGGCAGGCGTAGAATGACCGGGCGTTCATAAACCTGAACCTCGAGAACCTTAAGACTAAGCGCAATCATGCCGATGTTCCGTTCATGTACGGCTTCAGGCAAGCATAGAGAGATTGGTGGCGCGGGGTAGCGATTCCATACCGGGTGCCGCGCTCGACAACCTGACCGGACAGGCCTTCAAGCTCCATCCGCCGGCCACGGGCAAGATCATGATACATTGAAGCATACATATCTAGCGGGAAAGTCTTGGAGAGAGCGACCGAGCTCTCGATGATATCTGGGGAAATCGCCGCACCCTCCGCCGTCGCTACGGCCACAATTTCTTCCATCATCGACCGAGCCAGAGCTTCCAGATCCGAATCCCCGTAAATTGCGGCGACTGTCCGGCGGCAAACCGAACATAACGCCGCGTTGGTCGCGACCAGAGTGAATTTATCCCAAAGTACGCCAAGAATATTGTCGGTCGTCGAACAGGTGAAGCCGCCGCCAGCACAGGCGGCACGGAACCCCTCGGCACGGGCACTGGAGCTTCCGTCCATCTCACCGATAACGAGAGACGCCATCGTACTCTTGTAACTGACCACCCCAGGCGCCTCGATGACCGCCGAGGCGTAGGCCACGCCTCCAAGCACACGCTCGGCGCCTATCACCGACCCAATGCGATCCGGGCCATCGACACCGTTCAATACGCTAATGACGATGGTATCCGGACCCAGAACAGGCCGAATCGCTGACGCCGCTTCCTCGACATCATAAAGCTTCACGCAAAACAGCACCGCATCGACCGGACCGATATCCCGCGGGTCATCGCTCGCAACGACCGGCTTGATAAGATGATCCCCGCCATCCCCTTTAAGCGTCAATCCAGTTCGCTTAATCTCTTCCAGATGCGCGCCGCGCGCAATGAAACTAACATCCCGACCCGCCGCCACCAGGTTCGCGCCGAAATAGGCGCCCATGCCGCCAGCCCCCATGATCGCAATCTTCATTCCGTCCCCCTGTACCACCGACGCCCTTAAGGTGGCTGAGTATAGAAAGGCCAATCACGATTTGGCCAGAAATGCCTTGGCTGATATCCTTGATCCGTCAGGACACAAATGATCAACCAAAGGTCTGGAAATTCGCCCAGGCGCGGGCCCGACGAGGCAGGGTTGTCCTAGCACCCGCAATTTTGGCTTCCAATCCGTCACCGGAGTCCAAATTTTCGGCATGCCAGGACTTTAAAAGCGTCAAATGATCGGCAACCCTGTCGCCCGGCCACATAACACGCAGGCGCATGGACCGACGGTCGCGGGTGGCGTGCGCCTATTAAAGATATCCATACTAAACCATCTTGTTGATTATAAGATTCCCCATCCAAGCGGTAAATGCGCCACGTTGTAAGATATTGCTCACCGCGCCACCACCATCCGTCTACATCGTTAACAACAAGGCTCGGCACGGGTCCGCGTCCCACATGCCAATTTCTACGAGCTTACATGCAAATCATCGAGGTACCACCGGTGCAGACAGAAAAAGCCATGCTCGCCGTCAGCCTCAATATTTTTATTTACCGGTATAATAATACCGTAATGCATAGCATTATTTATATATTTTATAAATAATGAAATTTATAATTAATTCATGGTTTAAATATAAAAGACTAATTTCTTTTAATATTTCATTTTTTAAAATATTAAATATACTCTTCCACCCGCTTTCATGGCGATGCATAGCCCTTTCAAACAAAGAACAGCTGCAAGCCTTCGCGTGACCGGACCGCCATTGAAAAATCACGGAGACGCCGTCATTAAATGATGACCCGGGCGCGACCCGAGGCAGCGTTGGATAGGCGTCCCACTTGCCCAAGACAGGAGCTAAGAATGCCTCCGAGTGAGCATGTCGACAGCTACTACAGCCGAACCCGCTCGGATGTTCGCGCCCGCGCAGCGTTGCACGGGCGGGCCGAGACAGAGACATGTGTGATCGGCGGCGGGTTAGCGGGCATAGCAACGGCATTGGGCCTAGCTGAGCGAGGACATTCCGTCGTGGCCCTTGAGGCGAATCGACTTGGATGGGGCGCATCGGGGCGTAATGGCGGTTTCCTGTCAGCGGGTTTCGCGCTCGGCACCCAGGAACTCGAAGCCCGGATTGGGCTCGATAGCGCCCGGGAATTATACGAGATGTCGTCGGACGCGGTCGATCTGATACGCCAGCGCGCAGAAATCTACGGCATCGATTGTGGGGATTTTCCCGCGGGCGGTGTGAAACATTCCTGGCTCGCGGATACCGATAGGGTCAAGGCAGGCATCGGTTATATGAACCAAAGATTTGGCACCAAACTGGAATATTGGTCCCGCGAGAAGGTGCGTGAGACTTATCTGAGTCCGCGCTACCACGACGCGGTGTTCAATCCATACGTCTTTCAACTGCATTCCATGAACTATGCCAATGGATGCGCGATCGCAGCCGAGGGGATGGGTGCGATCTTTCATGAACAATCCCCGGTCACCGAAATTAAAAAGCAAGGCGACCGTCATTGCGTCAAAACCGCGTCCGGCGACGTAATCGCCGACAATGTCGTGTTCTGCTGTTCCGGGCATATCGGCTGGCTGAAACAGCGGTTGTCCTGGGCGACATTGCCGATCGGCACTTATGTCTTGCTGACCGAACAGTTGGGCCCGCGCCTGAAGACCGCGATCATCCCGCCCTTCGCCGCCTCCGATAACCGGCGGATCGACAATTACTATCGCCCGCTTCCGGATACCCGCCTGTTGTGGGGAGGCGGCATGAGCATCTCGCGGCGACCGGCTAATCTAGAAGCCCAGATGCTGGAGGATTTATTCAGCGTCTACCCACAACTCCGTGGTATTCGGGCCGAGATCGCCTGGGCGGGAACGATGGGATACGCCCGCCATCGCATGCCGCAGATCGGCCAATTAAGCCCTGGCATCTGGTACAATCAAGGTCACGGCGGTCACGGACTGAATACGACGACGCTGGGCGGAGAGTTGGTCGCCCGGGCAATTGCCGAAGATGACCGCACGTACAAGGTGTTGGCGCCCTTCGGGCTTGATTTCGCCGGCGGGCCTGTCGGCCTGTTGGCCGCACAATTGGTTTATTGGAGTTGGAAGACACGCGACTTTTGGGACGCGCGCAGAAGCCCCTGACCGACGCCTTGGACGCCGCCGGGAATGGACAAGCCCATGCGGCTCTGTGTAAGCAGACGGGGCACGACGACCAATCGGCGTGCCAGATAGATGGAACCGTACGCATGACGACAGCGGATATCGGCGTCTTCGGTCTGGGTGTGATGGGGCGAAATCTGGCTCTCAATATTGCCGATCGTGGTTTTGTCGCAGTGGGCTATGAGCGTGACACAAAATTGTTGTCCTATGCCAAGGCAGATGCCAGTGCCATTGCGGCGGTTGGCGATCTCCCGGCTTTCGTCTCTAGTCTGATCGCTCCACGCGCTATTTTGCTGATGATTACCGCAGGCCCCGCAGTCGATCAGGCCATTGATGCGCTTATCCCACTGCTATCGCCGGGTGATGTGATCGCCGATGGTGGTAATTCCGATTACCAGGACAGCGCCCAACGCGAAGCCAAGGTGCGCGAGGCCGGCATCGGCTATCTCGGTCTTGGGGTTTCTGGCGGCGAGGAAGGTGCGCGGCGTGGTCCGGCCCTGATGGCGGGAGGCGATGTCGAAAGCCATCGACGTCTCGCACCAATTCTGGAGGCGATAGCAGCGCGCGCAGATGACGGCACCCCTTGCACCGATCGTTTGGGCAATTCCGCAGCCGTCGGGCATTTTGTGAAGATGATGCATAACGGTATCGAGTATGCCGACATGCAGCTGATCGCCGAGGTCTATGACCTCCTCACCCGTGGATACGGGCTCGGACCCGATCAGGTAGCCGACGTCTTCGATAGCTGGCGGGACGGCCCCTTGTCATCGTTTCTCATCGATGTCACCGCGACAGTCCTGAGGAGCGCCGACGCCAAGACTAGTCGCCCTTTGATCGACATGGTGCTCGATACGGCCGGCCAGAAAGGCACCGGCCGCTGGGCCTCCATCGCGGCGCTGGAACTAGGTGTAGCGGCCCCAAGTATCGCCGAGGCCGTCAACGCGCGCGTCGTCTCGTCCCTCAAGGACCAGCGGGTGGCGGCGGCGACTCGGTTCAGACGTCCAGCAATAAAACCACCGGCACTAGAGAAAGCCCAACTCACCGACGCCTTATTGGCCGGGAAAATCTGTGCCTATGCCCAAGGCTTCGCAGTGCTTTCTGCCGCCAGTAGCGCGCATGACTGGGGTCTCGCGCTCGACAAGGTCGCGCGGATCTGGCGAGCCGGCTGCATCATCCGCGCCGACTTTCTGGACGATGTATCTCGCGCTTTCGAGGAAGACAAGAACCTCGCTAATCTTATAATGGCACACGCCTTTTCCGATAAACTTGAACGTGTGATCCCCGCTCTGCGCGTGACCGTCACCGCCGCCATCGCTAGCGGAATCCCCTGCCCAGCGTTGTCTGCCTCGCTGGCTTATTTCGATGGGTATGTAAGCGCGCGCTTGCCCGCCAACCTCATTCAAGCCCAACGGGATTTTTTTGGTGCTCATGGATATCAGCGCATCGACGGCCCCGGCAACTTTCATAGCGACTGGAGCGCCAAGCCGTGATCGTGCTGGTCATGGGGGTAAGCGGATCAGGCAAGACCACGGTGGGCGAACACCTGGCCAAACGCCTGCGCTGTTCCTTTGCCGAAGGAGACGACTTCCACCCCCCCGCGAATGTCGCGAAAATGGAGAGTGGCACACCTCTCACTGACTCCGATCGCTGGCCCTGGCTCCTCCTGATCGCCGAGAAGATTGACGCCTATATCGCGCGCAAGCAGGGGCTAGTGGTGGCATGCTCGGCACTCAGACGAAAATATCGGAAGATCTTGATCGGCGAAGACCGCGAGAACGTCCATCTCGTATACCTGGAGGGCACACAGAACCTCATTCGAGACCGCATGGAAGCGCGGTCGCACTTCATGCCGCCGGCCTTGTTAAAAAGCCAATTCGCAACGCTGGAAGAGCCGCAAGAGGCGGAGCATCCGATCAGAATCGACGTTCAGCATACCCCAGGAGACTGCGCCACGCTTATCATTCAACGGCTAAAACGCCGCCACGATGAAAAGCGCAAGCTGATGAACAAGGCCAAGCGTTAGATGCTCGCAAACCACACAATCTTCGCGTTACAAGAATTCCGCAACGAATCGCCTCAGTTCCTTTCGCTGGAGTAAACCCGATGTCGTCCTCGAACCGTTCCGCTGTAATGGTGCTGTTCTGCGCCTGTATAATCGTCGGCCTAGCCTTTGGGGTTCGCCAGAGCTTTGGTCTGTTTATGCGCCCCGTGACCATAGAACTGGGCTGGGGACGCGAGACGCTGTCACTGGTTTTCGCCATTCAAGCGTTACTAAACGGTTTCGCCGCTCCATTCGCTGGCGCGATCTCGGACAAATGGGGCGTGGGCCGCACCGTCGCCGTCGGCTGCGCGTGTTACGGGATGGGATTGATCGCAATGGCCTATGCCGGGACACCAACCACAATGATCCTGGGTGGTGGATTTCTGGTCGGTATGGGCGTTAGCGCGTGCGGCATGCCCGTCCTGCTGGGCGCCGTTGGCAAGGTCGCGTCGGAGGAAAAGCGCTCGATGTGGCTCGGTCTTGTCGCAGTCGCTGCGACGGCGGGCCAACTCGCCATCATTCCGACGACCCGCATACTCATCACCGAATACGACTGGAGCATCGCGCTAATGGCGCTGTCGGTCTGTTTCGTTGTCGGTTTGCCAATCGCCGCCTGGATGGGCGCGGCGACCGATCGATCGGTGGCGGCGAAACCAAAATCCAACGCGCAGGCCCAGAACTTGACGCAGGCGCTGGTCGAGGCACGCGGCCATACTGGATTTATTTTGCTAACCATTGGTTTCTTCGTCTGCGGCTTCCAAGTCCAGTTCGTCGCCACCCATCTTCCCGCCTTCATTGAAGACCAAGGATTCGGCTCGACATTCGCCTCCAATGCCTTGATCACAATCGCGGGTTTCAACATGATTGGTGCTTGGTTAGCTGGATACCTCGGTGGCAGGTTTCGCAAGAAATACCTGCTGACCTGGATCTATCTTCTAAGGGCGGTCGCGATAGCGATCTTCATGCTCGTGCCAATCAATGAGGTCACGATCCTTATCTTCTGCGGCTCGATCGGTTTGATCTGGCTCGGCACGATCCCGTTGACCAGCGGTATCGTCGCCCAGGTGTTTGGACCACGTTTCATGTCGACCCTTTTTGGAATCGTCTTCCTCAGCCACCAGTTGGGTAATTTCGCTGGCGCCTGGATCGGTGGGTATGTCTTCGACGCTACTGGAAGCTATACGATGGTCTGGTGGGTCGCCGCCGGCCTTGGCGTCCTGGCTGCGGTCTTCCATGTCCCCATCGATGACCGACCCGTGGCGCGTCTGGTGGCGGCGGAATAACAGCCCGCCGATACCATGGTCCGGCATCCTCGTTATATTCGGGAAAAAGCCTTCACCGCCATCTTTCACGGTGGTCACCCGACATAGACCAGGGAGCCAACTATGGCCCATCGTGGTTTAAACTTCGGCATCTTCCTCGCCCCGTTTCACCGTCTCGGCGAAAACCCGACCCTGGGCATGGCCCGGGACCTTGAACGGATCGAGTGGATCGACCATCTCGGCTTCGACGAGGCCTGGGTCGGCGAACATCACTCCGCCGGTTGGGAAATTATCGCCGCGCCAGAGATCTTCACCGCCGCAGCAGCGGAGCGCACCAAGCACATCAAGCTCGGGTCGGGCGTCACCAGCCTTCCTTATCACAACCCCTTCATGGTGGCGCTGCGTTTTGTTCAGCTCGACCACATGACGCGCGGACGCACCATGCTTGGTTGTGGGCCCGGTGCGTTGCCGTCCGACGCCTATATGCTCGGTATCGACCCAGTGACCCAGCGCACACGTATGGTAGAATCGTTGGATGCGATAACCGCGCTTCTCAAGGCCGAGGAGCCAGTCACCATGAAGACCGACTGGTTTGAGCTGAAAAAGGCACGTTTACATCTCGCACCCTATTCTGATCCCCGGTTTGATATAGCGGTGGCCAGCACGATCACCCCGTATGGAATAATGGCGGCGGGTCAGCTCGGGCTAGGTGTGCTCTCGATTGGCGTGGGTATTCCCGGGGGGGGGCAGAACTGCTGGCCAAGCAATGGACTATCGCCGAGGAGGAAGCCTCCAAGCGCGGCAAGATCATGAACCGTAAGGACTGGCGGGTCGTCGTCGTCATGCATATCGCCGAGGATACCGAACAAGCGCTTCGCGAGATCCAATATGGAGAGCGCACAGAGACCATAACCTATTTCGAAGAAACCCTGGGCCGCCCGCCGGGACGCTCAGAGGATCCGATCCGCGATGGCGTCAAGGCAGGCACCACGCTGGTCGGCTCTCCCAATGTCGCGATTAAGGGTATCAAACGTCTCTTGGATCTGAGCGGCGGTGGCTTTGGCGGCGTGATGTTTCGCGCTCATGAATGGGCCGCCCGAGAGCAAACTATGCGCAGTTATGAGCTGTTCGCACGTTACGTCATGCCACATTTTCAAGGCTCGATGGACTCGCTTTATGCCTCCAACACCTTTACGAAGGAAAATCAGGCCGAGGTCGTTGGACGCAATGTCGAAGCGGTACGTAGGGCCTTCACCGATAGTGGCCGCGATGTGCCCAAGGGATTCGAGGACCGCACCCTCGGCGTCCAGGAGATGGGTGTCGACGGCAAGGGTAACACCAAGAAAAATTAGAGTTGCTACCGCGCGGTAGGCTTTGAATAGAAAAGGGAAAAATTTATGACGGACGAACTACTCTGCGCGGTCCAGGAAGGAGTTGCGACGATCAAGCTCAACCGGCCTGAGGTCATGAACGCCTTCTCGGACGACATGCGCGCGGCGCTGCACGACAGCCTCGTCTCTCTGGGCACCCGCGACGATGTAGGTTGTATCGTCATCACCGGAAGTGGCAAGGCGTTCTGTGCGGGCGGCGACATCGCATCGATGGTCGCGCTTCAGGACGCCGGCGACATTTCGGTCATCAACAGGCGGGTCGTTGAGTCGGGGCGGGTTCTGCAACAGCTACGCCAGACGCGGCAACCGGTACTTGCGGCGATCAACGGTGCGGCGGCCGGGGCTGGTATCAATCTCGCGCTCGCCTGCGACATGCGCCTGGCCTCGAGCACTGCGATCTTCTCCGAAAGTTTCGTGAAAATCGGTCTGGTGCCGGATTGGGGTGGTTTTCAAAGCCTAACGCGCCTTGTCGGCACGGCCAAGGCGATGGAATTAATGATGACCGGTGACCGCTTTGACGCTGCGGAGGCGGATCGCCTTGGCTTGCTGAATCGGGTCATACCGGCGGAGGGTTTCGCTGTGGAGGTCGACACGTTCGCGCGCCGCCTGGCCAACGGCCCCAGGGCGGCTCTGGAAGTCATCAAACGCGGCGTCTATCTGGGCGAGACCGAATCGGCGGAGAATGTCCTAGACTTTGAAGTGCGCGAACAGAAAAGGTTGTTTCTTTCAAATGACGCGCGCGAGGGAATGCGAGCGTTCATGGAAAAACGTCTGGCAATTTTTGGACAAGGTGGCGTGTGACAGCGGCTTATATGTGAAGACTGAGCCCTCTACGTTGATTTCGAAGACATGGAGATGACGCGCGAAGAAAAGTTGCATTTTCCGTGATACCGTCACTTGGCACGCGCCTTGGATCATCAGCGACGAGACTAAGAATGTTATCGTTTTTCTTTCTATCGAAAAACATACGGGGCTCTAACCGTGCGTTTATAAACGCAACACGAAGACCGCACGCGCGCCACGCCAAGACCTCACTCGACCTTTGCTACGCTGCACCGGACGTGTTTCAGGGCTGCAGCCCATCGCCTTACCACCCAGACCATAGTCAATCGCATTGCACCCGCCGCTCTCGTGACGACCACCTCGGGCAAAACTACGAAAGAAGTTAGTCACGACTAGAAACGTGGTATTTTACTGGGGCCTCCGATCAAGTTCGCTGGTACCCGGGTTAAAATCTGGCCGTTTGTAGCCTAAGACTT
>JAPKDN010000915.1 GCA_028822575.1 Alphaproteobacteria bacterium
CTCACCCGTAAGAATAGGCATGGTGGGATCGCAAGTATCGCAGCGGCAGCCATGGCAAACATTGCCATTTCTATACCGTAGACATCACCCAACAGGCCGCAACCAAGAGGCCCAACCACCGATGAAAAGCCTGCCCCACCGTAGACCAATGCAAAGCCTCGTGAAGCCCGCATCTCATGCACCAAGTCGTTCACCATGCTGTAGGTGATCGACGTTGAACCCTGGAGTACCACGCCAAGAAATGGCAACAGGATATACGCTTGATAGCCAGGGGAGAGGACCGTGGCGACGATACCTATCCCCGTCAGAATTTGGATTAAAATAAATGCCAAACGGGGCCCAATCCTATCCGCGAGGAAACCACACACAGCCTTACCGAAAATACCGCCGATTAGAATTGCCGTCGCGGCGAAGGTCGCGGTCGCGAGAGGCATATCTTTCGCAAGCATCAGAAATGCCGCGAAGGTCAAGACACCGGCCTGCACCAAGCTATCGAGGAACACGACCACAAGAAGAGCGGCAAACCTCCGTCTATCAAGAATACCCCATCCTTTGACGACGGTCGTTTGTGCCGCCCCTACCTGGTCTTTTGCCACCAGGTGCTCAATCACCCGCTCTGGACGAATCAGTTTCGGCACCGTAAAAACTATGATTGCAGCTGCGATGATAGCCAACAACCCGAAAGCGGAGGTGGCCGGAGACCAAGCCAGCCCGGCGCCGATGGCCAGGCTAAGACAGGTGGTTAACACCAGCTTCCCGGCATCGCCAGATGAATTGTAAAGCCCGAGCGCCCCGCGCCTTCCACCAATCGCATAGGTACGGCTCACCAGAGCCGACGACGGCGCGTGTTGGAACGCTGTACCAATACCCACCAAAATAAGGCAAGCGAGAATCCCCAAAACGCCGTTTACTTGAGAAAAGAGCAAATACCCAACACCGGATACGACAAGCCCAAAAACCAAAAGTGACGCTTCTCCCACCTTCTCCGATGCGATCCCAGATGCAATTTCCAACAACCCCTGCACCAAGCCTTTTAGGCCTTTCAGCAGGCCCACCTCCCCCAAGTTGAGGCCAAGCGATTGGGCTAGCACTGGCAACAACACGTAAACGGCGGCGCTAAGCCCGTCCTGTACCGCGTGGGCCAGGCAACACACCCAAAGCGTGGTCGACCGCTTGTTGGCCATGACTATTTTACTTTCGAGAGCGGAACCGGACGTCAATGTTATATCTCGAACTAGTCAACCGAGGCACTATCACATTGGCCGCCGAACGCTAATCCGGCCCGTTTGCATTCCCGCATTGATACGTTAACCCATGTCTAGCGCACGAATTCACCAAGAATCAAACCGCGTCCTGTATAATGTCGAGTGGGAAGCGGTCCACTTGAATGAGTGTACTGCATCCCATTGATGCGACAAGCGTCTGCGTATTTGTTCGTGCGGCCGGCTCGCATGTTGTGATCTGATTTTCCCCGATCTTTGTTGGAATTTCGTATCGGCGTCATGCGACCAGCCAGTTGTCGTAATACAAGCGGACCAGGTCGATCAGCGCCAGGCGAAGTTCCTCGATGGTCTCGAAGCCCCGAACCCACAGTAGGTTTTCCTTGAGGGAGCGAATGAAGCGCTCGGCGACACCGTTGCCTTCGGGTTGACGCTCGAAGGACGACGATGCCTTGATGCCCAGAAAGGCGATCTTCTTCTGGAAGTCGTTGAACATGGAGTTCGAGCCATGATCGTGACGCAGCTGCAATTCGGTGGTGATGTCCTTGGCGACGGCGCCGAGGTGCTTAGTCACGCCCTGGCGGATAGACTCCACAGTCTCAGTCGTGATGGTGCCTTCAGGCGGGAAATCTGGTCGTCGCCGGTTCGC
>JAPKDN010000916.1 GCA_028822575.1 Alphaproteobacteria bacterium
TTGTACGCGAGTTCCGCGTCTTGACCAACGGTCGAATCGCAATGCTTGCGAGGAGCTATGGCGGATGAAATACAGGCCACGGCAGATGCGTGATCCCCGCTTGCCAGCTAGAAACTCCATAGAGTTGGAGTGTGTGAAGAAAATTCTGGTCCGGAAATCGGGCCGACATCCCGCATTGAGGAGCAATGGATGAGTTTCCCGATTGATCTTGCCGCCTTTCGGCCGCTACCGCTGGACCCGAAAACCCCCGAACTCTCAGCCGACGAGGAACGTCAGCTGACTGATAATATTCAGTTATGTCGGGATGTTATTGTTTTCTTTACCGCATGTGCTGCAGCGAAGGGTCTGGGCGGCCATACCGGAGGCGCCTACGATATCGTTCCGGAAGTGCTGATCATGGACGGTTTTGTCCGCGGTGGGCAACCGGTGGTGCCGCTCTATCTGGACGAGGCCGGCCACCGGGTCGCCATCCAGTATTTGATGGCGGTTTTGAACGGCGAGATGGCCGAAGAGCGATTGCTGCATTATCGAGAGGCTTTCGGTCAACTTCCGGGCCATCCCGAATTCGGGCATACCCCCGGGGTTCATTTCTCCTCGGGACGACTCGGTCATTTGTGGCCCTTTGCCAATGGCATCGCCTTTGCGAACCCCGAGAAGTCGGTCATCGTCTTCGGTTCCGACGGCTCGCAACAGGAAGGTGATGATGCGGAAGCGGCTCGGATCGCGGTCGGGCATCAGCTGAATATCAAGCTCGTCATTGACGATAATGACGTCACGATCGCTGGGCATCCAAGCGACTATCTGCCGGGGTTTGACGTCGGCAAGACGCTTGCGGGTCACGGGATGGATGTTTGCGACGGCGACGGCGAAGACCTTTCGTCCCTGTATCGTCGAATGTGTGCGGCTGTGACGAAAAAAGGCCCGCACGCTTTGATCAATCGTCGCAAGATGGCGATCGGGATCGAAGGGCTCGAGGGGCTGCCCAAAGGACACGATGTGATCTCTGTCAGTCTGGCCCAGCCCTATCTGGAAGCGCGCGGCCATACCAAGGCACTGGAACATCTCGCGGGAGTGACCAAGGAAAAGGCTCCGGGAGGTCATCGCGGCAGCTCGGACACCATGGGCAAGAATCGCGAAGTCTTCGGGATTGTTCTCGCCGACATGCTCGAGAAGATGGACCCGGCCGAGCGCCAGCGTCAGGTCATGGTCATCGACAGCGATTTGGAAGGGTCTTGTGGCTTACACCATATCCACAAGCGGGTGCCGGACGTCTTCGTGCGCAGTGGCATTATGGAACGAGGGAACTTTTCGGCCGCCGCCGGCTTCGGCATGGAAAAAGGCCGCCAGGGAGTCTTTGGAACCTTCTCGGCCTTCCTCGAGATGTGCCTCTCGGAAATCACCATGGCACGTTTGAACGGTTCCAATGTCCTCGCACATTTTTCTCATGCGGGCGTCGACGATATGGCCGACAACACCTGTCATTTCGGGATCAACAATATGTTCGCCGCTAACGGTCTGGCCAGCGAGGATGATACGACAAGGTTGTACTTCCCCGGGGACCAGCATCAGATGCGGGCCGTTCTCGAGCGAGTCTTCCACGATCCGGGCATGCGTTTCGTGTTCTCCAACCGTTCGGCCTTGCCGGATCTCCTCGACGCTGATGGGAATCTGCTGCACGGGGAGAATTATACATTCGAGCCTGGGCGGGACGAGGTGGTTCGCGAAGGTACAGCGGGTTGGGTGGTCAGCTTTGGGGAAACTCTCTACCGGGCGTTGGATGCCGTCGAACAGCTTCGGGCCAAGGGTATGGATGTGGGTTTGATCAACAAGTCGACCCTGAACGTGGTGGACGAGGACCTGATGCG
>JAPKDN010000917.1 GCA_028822575.1 Alphaproteobacteria bacterium
TTCGGCGTCGCTAGATTGAGTCATCGGCGCTGATTCTCCTGGGTTCGAGCGTCTCGGTTATATAAGTCTGGTGGCGCGCGCGCCAACCCACCGCTTGGTGATCCCTATGACAGAAATCTTCGCTGATGCCTTTACTGTCTCATTCGTTTATGCCGCAGTGGTCTTTGCCGTGGCAGGGGTGATGCACGGCTATACTGGCGGGTTCGGCTCTGGGCTGTTTGCGGTGCCGTTGTTGGCCTTGTTGTTCGGCCCAGTGGGCGGCATCGCGGTAGGCAGCCTGACCTCATTGCTGGGCTCGGCCCAATTGGTGCCGGCAGCGATGCGCCTCGTGTCTTGGCGCCATATGGCGCCGTTGATGATCGCGCAGATGGCGATGGTGCCGCTGGGGGCCGCGCTTTTGGTCTCGATGGACCCGACGTTGGTGCGCCGGATCATTGGCGTCTTGGTGCTGCTATCGGGGATATTGCTGGCAACGGGATGGACCTATCACGGCCGACGCGGTCCGCTGATGCGCGTAACGGCCGGGGGGATTGCCGGGTTCATGGGTGGCATTGCGGGCATCACCGGCCCGGTATTGGTGGCGTATTTTCTTTCCGCGCCCGAGCGGCCCGAGCTTCAGCGTGCCCGGATTGTGCTCGCGGTGTTCGCCGGATTGATCGTGGTGCAGGCGTCACTATTGGTCGCGGGCGGGGCAGGTGCGGTGAGCATTACGCGCTCGCTCGCTTTGGCGCCCTTGTTCATGGCGACGACGTGGTTCGGCACGCGGTTGTTTGCGCGGGCGCCGATTACCTGGTTTCGCAAAGTGTCGTTGGTGTTGTTGTTCGGCTCGGGCGCGGCGGCGTTGCTGATCTGATCGCGCCATGGATTTGCCTTGTTGGCATCCCACTCACGCCCCAATCACAAAATCACATTCTAAAATGCATGTGTAGAATTAATAACATTAAAAAATTGAATTTATAGTAGTAGTACGCAAATATTGATGTGTTGTAGGGCGGCTCGCCCTGGGCAGGTCTGGCCCTTAGGGTCACGGCGTGCCGCGACCCAACTCCTTGTCCTTTGTCCTCTTTGTCGGCGGGCTGTTGGCCTTTGGGCCGCTGACACTGGAGATGTATGTGCCGACGCTGCCGCTGGTGGCGGACGCGTTTGGGGTGGGCGCCGGGCCCGCGCAGCTGACGGTGAGCGTCTACTTGGCGGGATTTGCCGTCGGGCAGTTGGTTGCAGGGCCGTTGGTCGATGTGTTCGGACGTCGACCGTTGTTGTTGGTGGGGATGTTGTTAGTCGCCGCGGCGAGCGCAGTCTGTATCGTTGCACCGTCAATCGAATCGCTGACGGCCGCGCGGTTCGTCCAAGCCCTTGCGGTGTCGGTCGGGCAGGTCGCCGGGCGTGCGGTCATCCGCGACACGCATGATCCGGCAGGCACGGCACGCATGTTGGCGTTCACGATGGTGGTGATCGGACTGACCTCAGCGATCACGCCGGTGATCGGTGGTTTCCTTGCGGTATTGGTGGGGTGGGAGATAGTGTTCGCGACCCATGTCGCGCTGGCACTGAGTTTCTTTGTGCTGATCTTGCGGCGCTTTGTCGAAACGATCCCAGCGCGCGAAACGCTATCGCGTCAGGTCGCAGTGACGCGCCAGGGCATTATCCGTCTTGTCGCTGACCGCGTGTTCATTTCTTATACGACAAGCATCTGTTTCATGTTCGGCAGCATGTTCACGTTCATCTCGGCAGGTGCGTTCATGTTTGTGGATGTGTTGGGGATGGCGCCGTCAAATTTCGGCTTCGTGTTTACCGCGATCTCGGGAAGCCTCGCGGTGGGCTCCTTCTTGGCCGGTTCATTGGCGCGGCGGGTCGACCAGCGCC